>NZ_DAIQNN010000010.1:0-71748 GCF_036788415.1 Rubrimonas sp.
TCATCCTCGCCAACATCGTCGCGCTGTTCCTGATGCGCATCGTCGGCAAGAACCTGGACCGCTGAGGAGAATCGACCATGGCGCGCGCCGTCACTCCCGGCCGCAAGGCCTTCAACACCGCAGTAGCATGGGGCGTCGGGCTGCTGATCTTCTTTCCGATCCTGTGGACGATCCTCACCAGCTTCAAGACCGAGGCCGAGGCGATCGCCGATCCGCCGCTGTTCCTGAACTTCGCCTGGACGCTCGAAAACTACGCGGTGGTGCAGGAGCGCTCCAACTACATGCGATTTCTGGTGAACTCGGTCATCATCGCCGGCGGCTCGACTCTGCTCGGCATCCTCGTCGGGGTGCCCGCGGCCTGGTCGATGGCCTTCGCGCCGTCCAAGCGCACAAAGGACATCCTGCTCTGGATGCTCTCGACCAAGATGCTGCCGGCGGTGGGCGTTCTCTATCCGATCTATCTGATCTGCATCGAGCTCGGCGTACTCGACAATCGCGGAGCCCTCGTCTTCATCCTGATGATGATCAACCTGCCGATCATCGTCTGGATGCTCTACACCTATTTCCGCGAAATCCCCGGCGAGATACTCGAGGCCGCGCGGATGGACGGCGCGGGGCTGAGGGCGGAGATCCTCTACGTCCTCACGCCCATGGCGATCCCCGGCATCGCCTCGACGATCCTGCTGAACTTCATCCTCGCCTGGAACGAGGCCTTCTGGACCCTGAACCTGACCGCGGCCAGCGCTGCGCCGCTCACGGCGTTCATCGCAAGCTACTCCAGCCCCGAGGGTCTGTTCTACGCGAAGCTGTCGGCGGCCTCGACGATGGCTATCGCCCCGATCCTGATCCTCGGCTGGTTCAGCCAGAAGCAACTGGTGCGCGGCCTGACCTTCGGCGCCGTGAAGTAAGGGATACCGACCATGGGACAGATCGCGCTCGAGCAAGTGGCCAAGAGCTTCGGCGACGTCAACGTCATCCAGCCGCTGGATCTGACCATCGAGGACGGCGAGTTCTGCGTCTTCGTCGGCCCATCAGGGTGCGGCAAGTCCACCCTGTTGCGGCTGATCGCGGGGCTCGAGGACATCACCTCGGGCGCGATCAGGATCGACGGCGTCGATGCGTCCGACACCCCCCCGGCGAAGCGCGGCCTCGCCATGGTGTTCCAGTCCTACGCGCTTTATCCGCACATGACGGTGCGCAAGAACATCGCCTTCCCGATGAAGATGTCGGGCGTGCCCGAGGCCGAGCAGAAGCGCCGGATCGAAGCCGCCGCCAAGGCGCTGAACCTCACCGACTATCTCGACCGGCGGCCCGGGCAGCTCTCGGGCGGCCAGCGTCAGCGCGTCGCCATCGGGCGCGCGATCGTGCGCGAGCCGGCGGCGTTCCTCTTCGACGAGCCGCTCTCGAACCTCGACGCCGCGCTGCGGGTGGGCATGCGGCTCGAGATCAGCGAACTCCACAAGCGGCTCAAGACCACGATGGTCTACGTCACGCATGACCAGGTCGAGGCGATGACCATGGCCGACAAGATCGTGGTTCTTCGCGCCGGAAATATCGAACAGATCGGAAGCCCGCTGGAGCTATACCGAAATCCCCGCAATCTGTTCGTGGCCGGCTTCATCGGCTCGCCGAGGATGAACCTGATCGAGGGGAACGCCGCGGCGCAACACGGGGCCGCGACCATCGGCATCCGCCCCGAGCACATCGAGGTGGCCGAAAACGGCCCATGGCGCGGCACGGTCGGCGTCGCCGAGCATCTGGGTTCGGACACCTTCCTTCATGTGCTCGGGACGGGGCTCGCCGAAAGCCTCACCGTGCGCGCGACCGGCGAGGTCGGGTTGAGATTCGGCGACGCCGTCGCGCTCGCGCCGCGCGAGGACCAGATCCATCGCTTCGACGCCTCCGGCATGAGGATCGCATGATGCGGCTTCAGGGAAAGAGCGCGCTCATCACCGGCGCGGCCCGCGGCATCGGGCTGGCCTTCGCGCGCGCCTACGTCGCCGAAGGCGCCCGGGTGGCGCTGGCCGACATCGACATCGCCCGCGCCCGGCGGGCCGCGCAGGACATCGGCGACGCGGCCATCGCGGTGGAAATGGACGTCACGCGGCAGCAGAGCATCGACGACGCCGTGGCCCGGACGGCCGCCGCGTTCGGACGGATCGACATCCTGATCAACAACGCCGCCGTCTTCACGGCCGCCCCCATCGTCGAGATCACCCGCGAGGACTTTGCGCGGACCTTCGACATCAACGTTGCGGGCGCCCTGTTCACCCTGCAGGCCGTGGCGCGCCACATGATCGCGGCCGGCGTGAAGGGCCGGATCATCAACATGGCGTCGCAGGCCGGCCGGCGCGGCGAGCCGCTGGTCGCCGTGTATTGCGCGACCAAGGCCGCCGTGATCAGCCTCACCCAGTCGGCGGGGCTCGACCTGATCCGGCACGGGATCAACGTCAACGCGATCTCGCCCGGCGTGGTGGATGGCGAACACTGGGACGGGGTCGACGCGTTCTTCGCGAAATACGAGGGCAAGGCCCCTGGCCAGAAGAAGGCCGAGGTCGGCGCGGCCGTCCCCTTCGGCCGCATGGGCGTGGCCGAGGATCTCACCGGCATGGCCGTGTTCCTCGCGAGCGACGAGGCTCGTTACGTCGTCGCGCAAACCTACAATGTGGATGGCGGACAATGGATGAGCTGACTGCCGGAGAACCCGTGCGCCTGAGCCGCGCTGCGTTGCGCGACATCCCGGAGACGGTCGGCCGCCCGAACTACGCCGCCGGCGATCTGAGCCCCGGCATCGTCCATATCGGCGTCGGCAATTTCCACCGCGCGCATCAGGCGTGGTATCTGCACCGCCTGATGCAGCAGGGACTCGCGCGCGACTGGGCGATCGTCGGGGCCGGCGTGCGCCCCGCCGACGCCGCCATGCGCGAGCGCCTGCTGGGGCAGGACTGTCTGACCACGCTGATCGAACTGCGCCCGGACGGCCGGAGCGCCGAGATCTGCGGATCGATGATCGATTTCCTGCCGGTCGAGGACGACAACGCCGCGCTCATCGCGCAGATGGCGGACCCGGCCATCCGCATCGTGTCGCTGACGGTGACCGAGGGCGGGTATTTCGTGAACTCCGCCACCGGGGCGTTCGATCCGGCGCATCCCGACATCGCCCGCGACGCCGCCGATCCGGCGCGTCCGCGCACCGCGTTCGGCGCCATCGTCGCCGCGCTGCGCCGGCGCCGGGAGGCGGGCCATGGGCCCTTCACCGTGCAGAGCTGCGACAACCTGCGCGGCAACGGCGCCGTCGCGCGCGACGCGGTCGTGGGCCTCGCGAGGCTGTCCGATCCCGCGCTGGCCGACTGGATCGCGGCCCGCGGGGCCTTTCCCAACTCGATGGTGGACTGCATCGTTCCGGCCACCGGTCCGGCCGAAATCGCCGCGGCCAGGGCGCTCGGCGTCGACGACGCGGCGCCGGTGACGCATGAGGCCTTCCGGCAATGGGTGATCGAGGACGCGTTCTGCGCCGGGCGCCCGGATTGGGACCGCGTCGGCGCGACCTTCACGGACGCCGTCCACGACTACGAGGCGATGAAGATCCGCATCCTGAACGCCGGCCATCAGGTGCTCGCCAACGCCGGCGAGCTGCTGGGCGTGGAAACCATCGCCGACTGCATGGCGCATCCTCTCATCGCCCCCTTCTGGCGGAAAGTCGAGCATGAGGAAATCGTCCCTCACGTCGTCGCCGTTCCCGGCATGACGCCGACCGACTACGTCAGGCTGATCGAGGGCCGCTTCGCCAATCCGGCGATCCGCGACACCACGCGCCGCGTCGCTTTCGACGGCTCGTCGCGCCATGCGGGCTTCGTCCTGCCCATCCTGCGCGACGCGCTGGCCGCAGGCGCGCCGATGGACGGTCTCGCGCTGGTGGAGGCCCTCTGGGCGCGCATGTGCGCCGGATCGCGCGAGGACGGGGCCGAGATCGCGCCCAACGATCCGAACTGGCCGTCCCTGCGCGCGACCGCGCTCGCCGCCCGCGCCCGGCCCGCCGCCTGGCTGGAACAGGCCGACACCTACGGGACATTGGCGCAGGAGCCTCGCTTCGCAGACGCTTTTGGCGAATGGCTTCGCATGGTCTGGAGCTCGGGAACGGCGACGGCGCTCCAAAGATTTGCCCGGACGCCCGGACAGGCGTGAGCTTCGACGCGCAGGTCGGCGAGCCCCCGGCGCGCGCCGCGCCAGATCGTCCGGACGCCGTCCGTCCGGTCAGCTTCTCTCGGGCTCGACCAGCGCGCCGGGCGCGCCGATGACCCGCCGCGCGAGCGCCGCCCCCTTCTCCATCGCGGCGCGCAGGTCGTAGCCCGTCGTCAGCGCAGCGAGAGCGCCCGCGTTGAAGCTGTCGCCGGCGGCGGTGGTGTCCACGACCCGCTTCGCCGGACGGGCCGGCAGGCGCGCCTCGCCGGTCTCGTCGCGACCGAGCGTCTCGCCCGCGCCGTTCTTCACGATCACGACCCGCGCGCCCGCCGCGGCGTAGCGGTCCGCCGTCGCCTCGGGCGAGGCGTCGGCGAAATGCGCGGCCTCGTCCTCGAAGGAGGGCAGGGCGATGTCGGCGACCGCGGCGCCCGCCATGATCGCGGCCCGCATCGTCGCGGCGTTCTCCCATAAGCGGGGTCGGATGTTGGGGTCGAAGGCGACGGCGGCGCCGCGCCCCCGTTCGGCCGAGACCGCCGCGAGCAGGCGCGCGCGCGCGTCGGGGTCGAGAATCGCCAGCGTGATTCCCGAAAAATAGATCAGCCGCGCGCCCGAGAGCGCCGCCTCGAGGGCCGCGGGGTCGTCGGCCAGCGTTCGCGCGGCGGATTGGCCGCGCCAGTAGACGAAGGAGCGCTCGCCCTCCCGAAGCTCGATCAGATAGGCGCCGACGGTGCGGTCTGCGCGCCGCGCGACATGCGTCGCGTCGAGCCCGGACTCGCGCAGAAACGCCTCCATCCGGTCGGAGAGCGCATCGGCGCCGATCGCGGTCAGGTAGCCGACCGACCAGTCCGGGGGCAGCAGCCGGCGCGCGTACCAGGCGGTGTTCAGCGTGTCGCCGGCGAAGCCGAGCGCGTAGAGCCCGCCTGGCCGCGGCGACATCTCCACCATGCATTCGCCGATGGCGAGGAACCGGTCAGCCATCGCCGGGCGGGCCTTCGAAGAACGCCTCCTGTTCGGCGCGGATGCGGCGGATCTGGAGCTTCAGGCGCGACAGATGCCGGCGCATCTCCTCGGCCGCACGGTCGGCGTCGCGCGCAGCGACGGCGTCCATGATGCGCTGATGGTCCTCGACCGCCTCGTGCGACGCGAAGGCGAGCGACAGCAGGCGCACGCGGTCCATGTGCGACTTGTTCTCGCGGATCACCTCCCAGGCGTGGGCCTGTCCCGCCGCGGCGCAGAGCTCGCGGTGAAAGGCGTCGTCGAGCGCGTGAAAGCCCTTTCGGTCGTCCGCGGCGACCGCAGCGCGCTGGCGCGCGATCAGCTCGGCCAGCGCCGCCATGCGCTCCGGCGTCATCTTCTCGCACGCGAGCCGAACCGTCTCGGCCTCGATGGCGAGGCGGATGAAGCGCGCTTGCTCGACCATCGTCTCGGAAATCGGCGCGACGATCGTCGCGCGCTGAGGCCGGATGGTCATGAAGCCGAGCTTTGACAGCCGGTAGAAGGCGTCGCGCACCGGCTGGCGCGAGACGCCGAGCGCGCGCGCGACCTCGACCTCCGAGAGCTTCGCGCCGGGAGGCAGGTCCAGAGCGACGATCTGCCGGTGCAGTTCCTCGAAGACCGTGTCGGCGACCGACGGACGGACGATCGGCTCAAGCGACCGCAGCGTGGCGAGTTCGGCCATTGCGCACCCCGATTGACAGCCCCCTGTAACTAGCATATTAGCCAACTAACCGTCTGGGAAGGGTCTGTCGATCCTCTCCGGCGAAAAGGCTCCGCAAAGGAGCGGTTTCAGGAGGAGCGCGGGGTGGCTCTGCTGTGTCCTGACCGGCTTTTCCCGCCGGACCCCGCCACTCGCGACCTGGCGCGGGCGATCTACGAGGAGGTCAAGGACCTTCCCATCGTCAGCCCGCATGGCCACACCGAGCCGCGCTGGTTCGCCGAGGACGACGCTTTCCCCGATCCCGCCCGCCTGTTCGTGACCCCCGACCACTATGTGTTCCGGATGCTCGTGTCGCAGGGCGTGGCGATGGCCGATCTCGGCGTGCCGCGCATCGATGACGGGCCGACCGAGACCGACAGCCGCGCGATCTGGCGACGTTTCGCCGAGCATTACCGCCTGTTCCGGGGCACGCCCTCGCGGCTCTGGCTCGACCACGCGCTCGAGACGGTCTTCGGGATCGAGGAGCGTCTGTCGGCCGAGACCGCCGACCGCCTCTACGACCGCATCGCCGACTGCCTGGCGCGGCCAGAGTTCCGGCCCCGCGCGCTCTACGACCGTTTCGGCGTCGAAGTCATCGCGACCACGGACAGCGCGCTGGACGATCTGCGCTGGCACGCGACGATCCGCGAATCGGGCTGGCATGGGCGGGTCGTTCCCACCTACCGGCCCGACGCCGTGATCGACCCCGACGCGCCGGACTTCGCCGCCAACGTCGCCCGCCTCGGCGAAATCACGGACTGCGACACGGGGAGCTGGGAGGGGTATCTGGAAGCGCACCGCGCGCGCCGGGCGTTCTTCAAGAGCTTCGGTTGCACCGCCACGGATCACGGCCATCCGTCCGCGGCGACGGCGAACCTCTCGCAGCGCGAGGCGGCGGACCTCTTCGCCCGCGTCCTCGCCGGGCCTACCCCGGCGGAGGCCGAGGCCTTCCGCGCCCAGATGCTCACGGAGATGGCGAAGATGAGCCTCGACGACGGGCTCGTCATGCAGATCCACCCCGGCGCGCGGCGCAACCATTCCCCGGAAGTCTTCGGGGCCTTCGGGCGCGACAAGGGTTTCGACATCCCAACCCGCACCGATTACGTCGCCGCTCTGAAGCCGCTGCTCGACGCGGTGGGGATGCGGGCGGAGCTGACCGTCATCGCCTTCACCCTCGACGAGAGCGCCTATGCGCGCGAACTCGCGCCGCTCGCCGGGGCCTATCCGGCGCTGCGGCTCGGCCCTGCCTGGTGGTTTCACGACAGCCCCGAGGGCATGCGGCGCTACCGCGAGATGACCACCGAGACCGCGGGCTTCGGCAACAC
This sequence comes from Rubrimonas sp., assembly GCF_036788415.1. Lineage (NCBI taxonomy): Bacteria > Pseudomonadati > Pseudomonadota > Alphaproteobacteria > Rhodobacterales > Paracoccaceae > Rubrimonas > Rubrimonas sp. Next base: position 7,204 of record NZ_DAIQNN010000010.1, read on the forward strand.
CGTCGGCTTCAACGACGACACCCGCGCCTTCCTGTCGATCCCGGCGCGCCACGACATGGCGCGGCGCGTCGACGCCGCCTTCCTCGCCACGCTGGTCGCCACGGGGCGGCTCGACGCGGACGAGGCCCCAGAGGTCGCGCGCGACCTCGCATACGGGCTCGCGAAAGCGGCCTATCGGCTCTGAACGATCGAAAAAATGGGAGAAAACGCCATGAACGGACCGACCCGACTGACCGCCCTGCTGCTGGCCTCCGCCTCGTTCGCCGTCGCCGGCGTCGCCGGCGCCTGCGAGATCACCCTCAAGTCCTCGGACACCCATCCCGACGGCTATCCGACCGTCGAGGCGGTGAAATACATGGGCGAACTCGTCAAGGAGCGCACCGGCGGCCGCATCTGCGTCGAGGTGTTCCATTCCGCCCAGCTTGGCGAGGAGAAGGACACGATCGAGCAGACCAAGTTCGGCGTGATCGACCTCAACCGCGTGTCGATGGGCCCGTTCAACAATCTCGTCGAAGAGACCAAGGTCGTCTCGCTGCCCTTCATCTTCCGCTCGCCCGAGCACATGCATACGGTGATGGACGGCGAGATCGGCGCCGACATCGCCAAGGGCTTCGAGCAGCACGGCTTCGTGGCGCTGACCTTCTACGACGGCGGCGCGCGCAGCTTCTACAACCGCGAGAAGCCGATCGACTCGATCGACGATCTGTCGGGCATGAAGATCCGCGTCATGCAGTCCGACATCTTCGTCGACATGATGACCGCGCTCGGCGCCGCCGCGACGCCGATGCCCTATGGCGAAGTCTATTCCGCTATCCAGACCGGCGTCATCGACGGCGCCGAGAACAACTGGCCGTCCTACGAATCGTCGGGCCATTTCGAAGTCGCGGGCTATTACACGCTCAACGAGCACCTGATCGTGCCGGAAGTGCTGGTGATGTCGAAGCTCTCCTGGGACAAGCTCTCGCCCGAGGACCAGGCGGCGATCCGCCAGGCCGCCAAGGACTCCACGCCGAAGATGCGCGAGCTCTGGGCGGCGCGCGAGAAGGCGTCTGAGGAGAAGGTGCGCGCGGCCGGCGCTCAGGTCGTCACGGAGATCGACAAGGCGCCCTTCATCGCCGCGATGGCCCCAGTCTACGAAAAGCACGTCACCTCGCCCGCGCTCAAGGACCTCGTCGCCCGCATTCAGGCGACCGAGTGATGCGTCTCCCGGCCCGCGCGCCGCGCGGGCCGGGGCTTTCGGGGGAGGACGCCATGCTGTCGGGACTGGCCGCGCTCGCGCGCGCCTTCGGAGTCGTCGCCCGGATCGCGCTCTGGATCGCCGGAACGTGCCTCGTGCTGATGACGGCCTTCGTCGCCTGGCAAGTGTTCGCCCGCTATGTGCTCGGCCAGCCCCAGACCTGGACCGAGCCGCTCGCGGTGCTGCTGATGGGCTGGTTCATCTTCCTCGGCGCGGCGGTGGGCACGCGCGACGGCTATCATCTGAGCTTCGACGTGCTGCTCAGCGTGCTTCCGCTGCGCGTGGGCGCGGTGTTTCAGACGATCTCCGACGTCGTGGTGGGCTGCTTCGGCGCCGGCATGGTCTGGTTCGGGGGCGAGCTGATGGTCGGAACCTGGGGCGCGCCGATGCCGACGCTCGGTCTGCCGACGGGCTTCGCGCTGGTCCCCGTCGTGCTCGGCGGTGTGATGGTGACCCTGTTCTCCATAGAGCGCGTCCTGCGCCGGGCGGCCGGGCTGCATACGGCGCGCTTCGGCGACGAACATCCTTCCGACGAACAGCCGGCGGAGGGCTGAGCCATGGAACTCGCCGTTCTCTTCGGCACGTTCATCTTCCTGCTGCTGATCGGCACGCCGGTCGCCTTCTGCCTCGGCGTGTCGTCCTTCGCGACGGTGCTCTATCTCGGGCTGCCGCCGCTGGTGGTGTTCCAGCGGCTCAATTCGGGCGTGTCGGTCTTCGCGCTGATGGCGATCCCGTTCTTCATTTATGCGGGCGACCTGATGGTGCGCGGCGACATCGCCCGGCGGCTGGTGGGGCTCGCAGGCGCGATGGTGGGCCATCTGCGCGGTGGGCTGGGGCAGGTCAACATCCTCGCCTCGGTGATGTTCGGCGGCGTCTCCGGCTCGGCGGCGGCGGACGCCTCGGCGGTGGGCGGGCTGATGGTCCCGCAGATGAAGGCGCGCGGCTACGGGGCGGATTACGCGGTCAACATCACCGTCACCTCCTCGATCATCGCGCTTCTGCTGCCGCCCTCGCACAACATGATCATCTATTCGATCTCCGCCGGCGGGCGGCTGTCGATCGCCGATCTCTTCACCGCGGGCATCCTGCCGGGGCTGTTGCTCGCCCTGTCGCTCATGTTCACCGCCTTTTGGGTCGCGAAGAAGCGCGGCTACCCGACCGAGGCGTTCCCCGGCTGGCGCATGGTCGGCACGCTGTTCGTCAGCGCCGTCCCCGGCCTGATCCTGATCGCGATCATCTTCGGCGGCGTGCGGTCGGGCGTGTTCACCGCCTCCGAAAGCTCCAACATCGCCGTCGTCTACGCGCTGGCGGTGACCCTGCTCGTCTATCGCTCGCTGCCCTGGGACCAGTTCGTCGCCGCCACGCTCGGCGCGGTCCGCACCACGGCGATGGTGCTGCTGGTGATCGGCTGCGCCGCGGCCTTCGGCTGGCTGCTCGCCTATCTCAAGGTGCCGACGATGATCGTCGGCTTCATGAAGGACTTCTCCGACAATCCCCTCGTCATCATGCTGATGATCAACGTGTCGCTGCTGATCCTCGGCACCTTCATGGACATGTCGCCGCTGATCGTCATCACCACGCCGATCTTCCTGCCGGTGGCGATGGCTTACGGCGTCGATCCGATCCATTTCGGCGTGATCCTGATCCTCAATCTCGGCATCGGGTTGTGCACGCCGCCTGTCGGCGCAGTGCTCTTCGTCGGCTGCGCAGTGGGCAAGATCTCGATCTGGGAGTCGATGAAGACGATCTGGCCGTTCTACGGCGCCGCCGTCTTCACCTTGATGCTCGTCACCTACATCCCCGCAGTCTCGCTCTGGCTGCCGGCCCAGTTCCGATGAAGGAGGCGCCCTTGCCCTATGCAGTCGTCGAGACCGGCCCTGGGGTCGCGCGGCAGGTCCTCGCGGACGACCCCGCGCTGATGACCGTCGCCTTCCGCTTCGCGCATGCGGGCGCAGAGGGCGCGCCGCACAGCCATCCGCATGTGCAGACGACCTTCGTCCGTTCGGGGCGCTTCCGCTTCACCCTCGGCGACGAGGTCCGCGAAGTCGGTCCCGGCGACAGCTTCGCGATCCCGTCCGGGCTCGCCCATGGCTGCGTCTGCCTCGAACCCGGCGAGCTGATCGACAGCTTCGCGCCGCGCCGCGACGATTTCCTGTGACCGCGCCCCTGCACCCGAGGACCGCCCGATGCTGACCGTCGAAACCCGCCCCGCAATCTCCCCGCGGGAAGCCCGCGCGATGGACACCGCCGCGCTGCGCGCGAATTTCCTCGCCGAAGGGCTGTTCGCCGACGACGAGATCCGGCTGGTCTACACCCATTACGACCGGATGATCGTCGGCGGCGCCGTTCCCGCCGGGGGCGCGCTGACGCTCGACCATGTCCGGGAATGCGGCACGGCCTCGATCCTCGACCGTCGCGAGATGGGCGTCGTCAATGTCGGCGCGACCGGGGCGGTGCGCGCCTCGGGCGAAGTCTGGACGCTGGAGAAGGGCGACGTGCTCTATCTGCCGATGGGCGCGGGGCCGGTGGTCTTCTCGGGCGACGGGCGGTTCTACATCGCGTCCTGTCCCGCCCATGCGCCGCTTCCGCCGCGGCTGGTGCGGCTGGGCGAGGCGAAGAAGCTCACCCTCGGCGCGCCGGAAACCGCGAACCACCGCACCATCAACCAGTTCATCCATCCCGAAGTCATGCCGTCCTGCCAGCTCGTGCTGGGCTACACGCAGTTCCATGGCGGCTCGGTCTGGAACACCATGCCCGCGCATCTGCACGACCGGCGCATGGAGGCGTATCTCTATTTCGACTTGCCCGAGGGCCAGCGCGTCGTCCACCTGATGGGCGAGCCGGACGAGACGCGCCATCTGATCGTGGCCAACGAGCAGGCGGCTCTGTCGCCGCCCTGGTCGATCCATTGCGGCGCAGGCACCGCCAGCTATGCGTTCATCTGGGCGATGGCGGGCGACAATGTCGATTACCGCGACGTCGAACCCGTCGCGATGGACGCGCTGCGATGAACCCGTTCTCGCTGGAAGGCCGCACGGCGCTCGTCACCGGCGCCAATGCCGGCATCGGTCAGGCCGTCGCGGTGTCGCTGGCGCGGGCGGGCGCGCATGTCGTCGCCGCCGGCCGCACCCCTTGCGACGAGACGGCGGCCCTGACCGGCGGCGAGACGATGATCCTCGATTTCGCCGACCCGATGGCCGCGCGCGACGCGTTCTCGGCGCGCCCGGTGGACATCCTCGTCAACAACGCCGGAACCATTCGGCGCGCCGATGCGGAGGAGTTCTCCGAGGCGGACTGGGACGAGGTGATGGGCGTGAACCTCAAGGCCCTGTTCTTCACCTCGCAGGCGTTCGCGAAAGCCGCCTTCGCGCGCAAGGCGGGCGGGCGGATCGTCAACATCGCCTCGCTCCTGTCCTTCCAGGGCGGGGTCCGCGTCGTCTCCTACACGGCGTCAAAGCATGGCGTGGCGGGGGTGACGCGGCTGCTCGCCAACGAATGGGCGGCGCGCGGGATCAACGTCAACGCCGTGGCGCCCGGCTATGTCGAGACCGCCAACACCGCGCCCCTGCGCGCCGACCCCGAGCGGTCGAAGGCCATTCTCGACCGCATCCCCGCCGGTCGCTGGGGCGCGCCCTCGGACATCGCGGAGGCTGTCGTGTTCCTCGCCTCGCCCGCCGCGGCCTATGTCCACGGCGCGATCCTGAACGTCGACGGAGGCTGGCTTGCCCGCTGAGCGCCTCGCCCGCACCGCCCCGCCGACGCCGGTGGGGATCGTGCATCTCGGCCTCGGCGCCTTCTTCCGCGCCCATGGCGCGATCTATGTCGAGGAGGCGATGGCGGCCTCGGGAGGTGCCTGGGGAGTGCTCGGCGTCTCGCTCCAGTCGCCCGTGACGCGCGACCGGCTCGCGCCGCAGGGCGGGACCTACACCGCGCTCGAACTCGGACCGGAGGGCGACGCCGCGCGACATGTGCAGTCGGTGCAGGGCGCGCTCGTCGCGCGCGAGGACCCCGTCGCCGTGCTCGAAGCGATGGCGGCGCCCGGGGTGCGGATCGTCTCGCTGACCGTCACGGAGAAGGGCTACCGCCACGCGCCCTCGACGGGGCGGCTCAACGTCGACGACCCCGACATCGCGCGCGACATGGCGAACCCCGCGCCGGTCACCGCGCCCGGCTTCCTCGTCCGCGCGCTCGCGCTGCGGCGCGCGCGCAGCCTGCGCCCCTTCACCGTGCTGTGCTGCGACAATCTTCCAGGCAACGGGAGGGTGGTGCGCGAGGCGACGCTCGATCTCGCGCGCCGGATCGAGCCGGGGCTCGCCGACTGGATCTCCGCCGAGGGCCGCTTCCCCGCGACCATGGTGGACCGGATCGTCCCGGCGACCAAACCCGAGGACCTGCTGCGCGTCGCCGCTCTGACGGGCCGCGCCGACGCCGCCCCGGTGGTCCATGAGCCGTTCCGCCAATGGGTGGTCGAGGACGATTTCGTCGACGGCGCCCGCCCCGACTTCGCCGCCGCCGGCGTCGAGCTGGTCGCCGATGTCACGGCGCATGAGCACATGAAACTGCGGATGCTGAACGGCGCGCATTCCGCGCTGGCCTATCTCGGCTTTCTCGCCGGGCGCGAGACCGTCGCCGACGCTGTCGCCGACCCCGCGCTCGCCCGCTTCGCGCGCCGGCTTTGGGCCGAGGAGATCATCCCCTGCGTCGCTCCCCCGCCCGGCGTGCGGCTCGACGCCTACGCCGCCGCGCTGTTCGCGCGCTTCGCCAATCCCGCGATCCGCCACCTGACCTGGCAGATCGCCATGGATGGCAGCCAGAAGCTGCCGCAGCGCATCCTCGACACGGTCGCGGCGAACCTCGCCGCAGGTCGGCCCTTTCCCCGGCTGGCGCTCGCGCTCGCCGCGTGGTCGCTCTATGTCCGCGGCGTCGATCTCGCGGGCGCCCCGATCGACGTGCGCGACCCTATGGCCGACCGGCTGCGCGACGCGGCGACCGGTCCCCGCCCCGTGGAGGCGCTGCTGGGCGTGCGCGAGATCTTCCCCCCCGACCTCGCTTGCGCGCTCGCGCCGAAGCTTGAGGCCGCCCGCGCGGTGCTGCTCGCGCGCGGGGTCGCCGGCGCGCTGGAGACCCTGACATGATCGAAAGCTGGCGCTGGTACGGACCCTTCGACCGCATCGCCCTGTCCGAGATCGCCCAGACCGGCGCCGCCGGGATCGTGACTGCGCTGCACGAGATCCCCTATGGCGAGGTCTGGCCGCGCGAGGCGGTCGCCGCGCGCCGGGCCGAGATCGAGGCGGCGGGCTTTCGCTGGGTCGCGGTCGAGAGCCTGCCGGTCCATGAACGCATCAAGCGCGGCGAGGGCGATCTCTCCGGGCTCTTCGCCAATTACCGCCAGAGCCTCGCCAACCTCGCGGCGGAGGGCGTGACGACGGTCTGCTACAATTTCATGCCGCTGCTCGACTGGACGCGGACGGACCTCGCAGCCCCCGTGGCGCGCGGCGGAACCTGCCTGCGCTTCGACGCGGCGAAGATGGCGGCGTTCGAGATCCACATGCTGGGGCGGGCGGCGGCGGCGGACGACTATGCGCCCGAGGCGCTCCGCCGGGCCGAGGCGTGGAACGCCGGCGCTTCCGACGCCGATCGCGCGGAGTTGCTGCACGCGATCATGTCGGGCCTGCCCGGAGCCTATGACCGATACGACGTCGAGGGGCTGCGCGCGGCGCTGAACGGCTATCAGGGCCTCGACCGCGCGGCGCTGCGGGCGAATTTCCGCCGGTTCCTTCAGGAGGCGGTCCCCGCCGCCGAAGAACTCGGCCTGCGCCTCTGCGTCCACCCCGACGATCCGCCGCGCGACATTCTCGGCCTGCCGCGGATCGTCGCGACCGCCGATGATGTGCGCTTCGCGCTCGCGGCGGTCGACAGCCCCGCCAACGGGCTGACCTTCTGCACCGGCTCGCTCGGCGCCAACCCCGCCAACGACCTGCCCGCCATGGCCGCCGAGTTCGGCCCGCGCGTCCACTTCGTCCATCTGCGCAACGTGCGCAAGGAGCCCGACGGCAGCTTCGAGGAGGCCGCGCATCTCGACGGCGACACCGACATGGTGGCGGTCGTCGCGGCGCTGCTCCCCGCGACGGCGGGGCGCGACGTCGCGTTCCGGCCCGATCACGGCCACGCGCTGCTCGACGACGCCGCGCGCGGGACGCATCCGGGTTATCCGCTGATCGGGCGGCTGCGGGGCCTCGCCGAACTGCGCGGGGTCGTGCGCGCGCTGTCGCATGGCGCTCGCGATGGCTGACGCGGAGGGCGCCGGCCCCATCGTCCTCGATCCGTCCGACACGGTCGCGATCCTGCCGGCGCGCGCGCCTGCCGGGGCCGACCCGCTGGGGCTGGGGCGACCCCTCGCAGGGCCGGTCCCGGCCGGCCACAAGCTCGCGCGCGTCGCGCATCCGGCGGGGGCGCCGGTGGTCAAGTTCGGCCAGATCATCGGCCACGCCACCGCGCCGATCGCGCCGGGCGCGCATGTCCACAGCCACAACTGCGCGATCGCCGAGCACGACCGCGACTACCGGATCGGGGCCGATCTCGCGACGGCGCAGGCTGCGGCGCGCGCGGTCGCGCCGCGCAGCTTCCTGGGCCATCGGCGCGCCGACGGGCGGGTCGGAACGCGCAACGTGATCGCGCTGGTCGCTACGGTGAACTGCTCGGCGACGGTGATCCGCCGGGCCGCAGCCGAGATCGAGGCCTCGGGCCTGCTCGACGCCTATCCCGCGATCGACGGCGTCGCCGCCTTCGCCCACGGCTCGGGCTGCGGCATGAACGGCGCGGGCGAGGGCGCGGCGATGCTGGAGCGCACGCTGTGGGGCCATGCGACCCACCCCAATGTCGGCGCGGCGATCTTCGTGGGCCTCGGCTGCGAGGTGATGCAGATCGCGCGCATGCGCGCGCGCCACGGCGCGGCGGACCCGGACCGCTTCCATGGCCTGACCATTCAGGAGACCGGCGGCGCCCGCGCGACCATCGAGGCGATCAAGGCGCGCGTGGCCGACCTCGCGCCCGAGGTCGGCGCCTCCCGCCGCGTCCCTTGCCCCGCATCCGCGCTGAAGGTCGCGCTGCAATGCGGCGGCTCCGACGGCTTCTCCGGCATCACCGCCAACCCGGCGCTGGGCGCGGCGTCGGACCTGATCGTCGGGATGGGCGGGACGGTGATCCTGTCCGAGACGCCCGAGATCTACGGGGCGGAGCAGCTTCTGCTCCGCCGCGCCGCCTCGGCGGAGGTCGCCGAGCGCCTGCTGGAACGCATCCGCTGGTGGGAGCGCTACACGGCGACGCTCGGCGCGAGCCTCGACAACAACCCCTCGCCCGGCAACAAGGCCGGCGGGCTGACGACCATCCTCGAGAAATCCCTCGGCGCCGTCGCCAAGGCCGGCGCCACCCCGTTGACCGCCGTCTACGGCTACGCCGAGCGGGTGGACGCAGCCGGCCTCGTCTTCATGGACACGCCGGGCTACGACCCGGTGTCGGTGACGGGCCAGATCGCCGGCGGCGCGCAGGTGGTCGTATTCACGACCGGGCGCGGCTCGGCCTTCGGCTCGCGGCCCGCGCCGACGATCAAGCTCGCGACGCAGTCGAGCCTCGCGCGCGCGATGCCGGACGACATGGACGTCGATTGCGGCGACATCCTCGACGGCGCCTCCAGCATCGCCGCCAAGGGGATCCAGATCGTAGAGGCGATCCTCGCCGTCGCAAGCGGCGCGCGCACCGCCTCGGAGCGCGCGGGCTTCGGCGACGCGGAGTTCGCGCCCTGGCAGATCGGCGCGGTGCTCTGACGACCGCCGCTCCGGCGGCTCAGTCGCGCCGGAGCGCGGCGGCCTCGCGCGATAGCGCCTCGATGCGCGCCCAGTCTCCGGCGGCCACCGCGTCGGCGGGCGCCACCCAGGAGCCGCCCACGCACAGGACGTTCGGCAGCGCGAGGTAGTCGGGCGCGTTGCGCGGCGTCACCCCGCCGGTGGGACAGAAGCGCAGCCGCTGCAGCGGCGCGGCCCATGCCGACAGCGCCGCCGCCCCGCCATTCGCCTCGGCGGGAAAGAATTTCAGCGTCTCCAGCCCCCGCTCGGCGGCCTTCATCGCCTCGGTCGGCGTCGCGACGCCCGGCAGCATCGGCAGGCCCACATCCTCGGCGGCGTCGAGGATCGCATCGGTCGCGCCGGGCGAGACGCCGAACGTCGCGCCCGCCGCCTTGGCCGCGCGCACGTCCGCCGGCCCCAGCAGCGTCCCCGCGCCGACGACCGCGTCGGGCGCCGCGTCGATCATGGCGCGGATCGCGTCGAGCGCGTCCGGAGTGCGCAGCGTCACCTCCAGCGCCCGCAGCCCGCCCGCGACCAGCGCGCGCGCCAGCTGTCCGGCGCTGCGGACGTCGCGCACGACGAGCACCGGTAACACCGGGGCGATCCGGCAGATCTCTTGGATGGTCATGGATCGGTCCCTCGAAGCTGGGGAGGTGGGCGGCGCGCCCGACCATACCGCCTGCGCGGCGACGTCGAGAATACCCGCGATCGAAAAGTTCGACAGGGAGGCCGGGACGGCGGCTGTCCGGGTCGCGTCCCGCCGCGGTCTCCGACGGTCTCGTTCGCAACCGCCTCTCGCACCGCCTCGCCGCAGCGAGGCGCCGCCGGTGGGCGGACAGAGGGGCTGTGCGGCGAGGGCCCCCCGAAACAAGAGGGCCGCGCGAGGCTTCCCCCGCGCGGCCCAGGTCGCCGCGCCCGAAGGGCGCGGGCGCTTCACGCCTCGGCGTCGGCCTGTTCGCCCTGCTTTATCTCCTGACCGGTCGCCTGATCGACGACCTTCATCGACAGGCGCGTCTTGCCGCGCTCGTCGAAGCCCATCAGCTTGACCTTCACCTCCTGGCCCTCCTTCACGAGGTCCTTGGGGTTCACGCCGCGCTCGCTCGACATCTGGGAGACGTGCACCAGCCCGTCGCGCTTGCCGAAGAAGTTCACGAAGGCGCCGAACTCCATGATCTTCACCACCTTGCCGGTGTAGATCTTGCCGATCTCGGGCTCCGCCGCGATGGAGAGGATCAGATCCTTGGCCTTCTCGATGGCGGCCGGATCGCTTGAGGCGATCTTGATGAGGCCGTCGTCGTTGATGTCGACCTTCGCGCCCGACTCCTCGACGATCGAGCGGATCACCTTGCCGCCCGAGCCGATCACTTCGCGGATCTTGTCGGTCTTGATCTGGATCGTCTCGATGCGCGGGGCGTGGGCGCCGACGTCGCGGCGGCCCTCGGTCAGCGCCTGCGACATCTCGCCGAGGATGTGCATCCGCCCGTCCTTCGCCTGGGCGAGCGCCTGCTTCATGATCTCGGGCGTGATGCCCGCCACCTTGATGTCCATCTGCAGCGAGGTGACGCCGGACGCCGTGCCGGCCACCTTGAAGTCCATGTCGCCGAGATGGTCCTCGTCGCCGAGAATGTCGGTAAGCACGGCGAAGCGGCCGCCCTCCTCGAGGATCAGGCCCATCGCGACGCCCGCCACCGGCGCCTTGAGCGGCACGCCGGCGTCCATCATCGACAGCGACGCGCCGCAGACGGTCGCCATCGAGGAGGAGCCGTTCGACTCGGTGATCTCGGAGACGATGCGGATGGTGTAGGGGAAGTCGGTCGCCGCCGGCAGCACCGCCTGGAGCGCACGCCAGGCGAGCTTGCCATGGCCGATCTCGCGGCGGCCCGGTCCGGCCATGCGGCCCGCCTCGCCGACGGAGTAGGGCGGGAAGTTGTAGTGCAGCATGAAGCGCTCGCGGGTGGTCCCCTCCAGAGCGTCCACGAATTGCTCGTCGTCGCCGGTGCCGAGCGTGGTGACGACGAGCGCCTGCGTCTCGCCGCGGGTGAACAGCGCCGAGCCGTGGGTGCGGGGCAGGAGCCCGGCTTCGGCCACGATGGGCCGCACGGTGACGAGGTCGCGCCCGTCGATGCGGGGCTTGCCGTCGAGGATGGCGCCGCGGACGATCTCGGATTCGAGCTCCTTGAAGGCGCTCTTCACGGCGTTCGAATCGGCCTTCTCGTCGTCGGAGAGGCCCGCCTCCACCGCGTCGCGCGCCGCGCCGAGCAGGGCCACGCGCGCGACCTTGTCGGTGGTCGCATAGGCTTCGGCGAGCTTGTCGGCGGCCAATTCGCGCACCCGGGCGGCGACGGCCCCGCTTTCGGGGGGCGTGAAGTCGAAGGGCTCCTTCGCCGCTTCCTCGGCCAGCGCCACGATCAGGTCGATCACCGGCTGCATCTGCGCGTGGCCGAAGGTGACCGCGCCGAGCATGTCGTCCTCGGAGAGCTCGTAGGCCTCCGACTCGACCATCATCACCGCCTCGCGGGTGCCGGCCACCACTAGATTGAGCTTGCTCTCGGGCAGCTCGTCGATCTTGGGGTTGAGCACATAGGCGCCGGCGATCAGGCCGACGCGCGCGCCGCCGATCGGGCCCATGAAGGGCACGCCGGAGATGCACAGCGCGGCTGAGGTCGCCACCATCGCGACGATGTCGGGGTCGTTCTCGAGGTCGTGGCTCAGCACGGTGCAGATCACCTGCGTCTCATGCTTGAAGCCGGGCACGAAGAGCGGGCGGATCGGGCGGTCGATCAGCCGCGAGGTCAGCGTCTCCTTTTCGGTGGGACGGTTCTCGCGCTTGAAGAAGCCGCCGGGGATCTTGCCGGCCGCGTAATACTTTTCCTGATAGTGGACCCCGAGCGGGAAGAAATCGAGCCCCGGCTTGGGTTTCTTTTCGAAGACGACCGTGGCGAGCACGCTGGTCTCGCCGAGGGTGGCGACGACGGCGCCGTCGGCCTGGCGGGCGATCTTGCCCGTCTCGAGGGTCAGCGTTTCGCCGCCCCACTGCATTTCCTTGCGAACGATGTCGAACATTCCGTTTCCTTGCATATGCGGCCATCCCCCTGGACGGTCCGCGGCGTCGCCCCTTCACGGGCGGGCTCCCTCCGCGATGCGCGCAGCCCGGAGCCGGGAGCGGCGCGCCTCCTTGGAACGTCGAAGGCGCGCCGAGCGTCCGGCGCGCCTTCGGGTCGTCTCGCGCTTCAGCGGCGGATGCCGAGGCGCTCGATCAGCGCGCGATAGCGCGCCTCGTCCTTGCCGCGCACATAGTCGAGCAGCTTGCGCCGCTGGCTGACCATCTTCAGCAGGCCGCGCCGCGAGTGCACGTCCTTCTTGTGGGTCTTGAAGTGCTCGGTGAGATTCGAGATGCGGGTGGTCAGGATGGCGACCTGCACTTCGGGAGAGCCGGTGTCGCCCTCCTTGGTCGCATAGTCCTTCACCAGCGCGGTCTTCACGTCAGGCGTGATCGACATCGGGTCCTCCTTCGGTCAGGGTGAACACCCGGTCCGGATGCAGAAGCCCGCCCCGATAGACGCCGATGGCGACCGGCTGGCCCTTGCGGGCCGCCCATGCCGCGTCGCCCCAGGAGAGGTCTCCGCCCGCAACCGGCGCCGGCCGCCCCTGTCGGAGCATGGCCGCCGCCGCCGCCGAGACGGCCAGAGCCGGGATGTCGTCCAGCCCGGTCGCCACCGGCAGCAGATGCGCTTCAATCGCGTCGCTATGACGGATTTCGTCGAGTTTATCAAACGCAATCGCATCCTCGGCGCGGAACGGCCCGCTCCAGATGCGGCGCAGCGCCGAGACATGGCCGAAACAGCCCAAAGCCTCGCCCAGATCGCGGGCGATGGCGCGGACGTAGCCGCCCTTGCCGCAGACCATCTCGAATTCCGCATGGTCCGCATCGGGGCGGGCGACCAGCTCCAGCCTCGACACATGCAGCGGGCGCGGCGCCAGCGTCACCTCGCCGCCTGCGCGCGCGACGGCGTATGCGCGCTCGCCGTCCACTTTCACGGCGGAATAGCGCGGGGGCGTCTGGAGAATGTCGCCGGTGAAGGCCGGGAGCGCGGCGCGGATGTCCTCGTCGGAGGGCCGCAATTCGGAACCCGCGGTCGCGGCGCCTTCCGCGTCGTCGGTCTCGGTCGCCTCGCCCCAGCGCACCGTGAAGCGATAGGCCTTCAGCGCGTCGGCGATGTAGGGAACGGTCTTGGTCGCCTCGCCGAAGGCGATGGCGAGCACGCCGGTTGCGAGCGGGTCGAGCGTCCCGGCGTGGCCCGCCTTGTTCGCCCGCGCCGCCCAGCGCGCCTTGGCGACGGCCTGCGCCGAACTGACCCCCAGCGGTTTGTCGAGGATCAGCCAGCCATGCACGTCGCGCCCGCTCTTGCGGCGGCTCAAACGTCGTCCTCGTCGGTCTCGCGCTCGGGGGAGAGGTCGCGCTTCACCGCCGGCTGGCTCATCATCCGCCGCACTTCGTCCATCCGGTCGAAGCTCTCGTCGAGGCGGAAGGCGAGGTCGGGGGCGTATTTGAGGTTGACCGCGCGGGTCACCGCATGGCGCAGCTCGCCCTTGGCGCGGGTCAGCGCCGCCAGCGTCTCCTCGATCCGCCGCCCGCCGAGCGGCATGACGAAAGCCGTGGCGGTGCGCAGGTCCGGCGTCATGCGGACTTCGGACACGGTGATCGACGCGCCCATGAGCCCCGGCTCATGCACGTCGCCGCGCATCAGCGCGTCCGACAGCGCGCGCCGCACCAGCTCGCCGACCTTGAGCTGCCGCTGCGACGGCCCCTTGCCGCTCTCGAACCGTCTGGTCATGGACCCGCAATCGAGCGCCCGTCAGAGCGAGCGCTCGATCTCCTCGGTGGTGAAGATCTCGATCACGTCGCCTTCGCGGATGTCCTCGTAATTCTCGAAGGCCATGCCGCATTCCTGACCGCCCTGCACTTCCTTCACTTCGTCCTTGAAGCGCTTGAGGGTCTTCAACTTGCCTTCGTGGATCACCTTGTTGTCGCGCAGCAGGCGCACGCCCGCGTGCCGGCGGGCGACGCCCTCGGTCACCACGCAGCCCGCGACGTTGCCGACGCCCGACACCTTGAACACCTGCTTGATCGTCGCGTAGCCGATGAAGGTCTCGCGGATCTCCGCCGAGAGCAGGCCCGAAGCCGCGGCCGTCACGTCGTCGACCAGATTGTAGATGATCGAGTAGTAGCGGATCTCGACGCCCTTCTGGTTCGCCGCCTCGCGCGCCGGCGCGTTGGCGCGGACGTTGAAGCCGATGATCGGGGCCTTGGAGGCTTCCGCCAGCCCGACGTCGGATTCGGTGATCGCGCCGACGCCCGAATGAAGCACCCGCACCCGCACTTCGTCGTTGCCGATCTTCTCGAGCGCCTGCACGATCGCCTCGGCCGAGCCCTGCACGTCGGCCTTCACCACCAGCGGCAGTTCGGCGACGTCGGCGTTGGCCTTGGCCTGCGCGAGAAGCTGGTCGAGCGAGGCGCGGGCGCCGGCGGCGGCCTGCTTCTCGCGCGCCTTGCGCTGGCGGTAATCGGCGATCTCGCGCGCCTTGGCTTCGGATTCGACGACGTTGAGCACGTCGCCCGCCTCGGGCGCGCCGCTCAGGCCGAGCACTTCGACCGGCGCGGAGAGCCCGGCCTCGGTCACCCGCTCGCCGCGGTCGTCGATCAGGGCGCGCACCTTGCCCCACTGTTCGCCCACGACGAAGATGTCGCCCGTGCGCAGCGTGCCGCGCTGCACAAGCACGGTCGCCACCGGGCCGCGGCCCACATCGAGCTTGGCCTCGATCACCGCGCCCTCGGCGGGGCGGTCGGGATTGGCCTTGAGGTCGAGGAGCTCGGCCTGCAGCGCGATGTTCTCGAGCAGCGTGTCGAGACCCTGACGGGTGATGGCGGAGACTTCCACGTCGAGCACGTCGCCGCCGAGCTTCTCGACGAACACTTCGTGCTGAAGCAGCTCCTGACGCACCTTGTCGGGGTTGGCGCTGGGCTTGTCGCATTTGTTGATCGCCACGATCATCGGAACGCCCGCCGCCTTGGCGTGGCGGATCGCCTCGATCGTCTGCGGCATCACCGAGTCGTCCGCCGCGACCACGAGGATCACGATGTCGGTCACCTGCGCGCCGCGGGCGCGCATCGAGGTGAAGGCGGCGTGGCCCGGCGTGTCGAGGAAGCTGATCTTCGCGCCGCTCTCGGTCGTGACCTGATAGGCGCCGATGTGCTGGGTGATGCCCCCCGCCTCGCCGGCGACGACGTTGGTCTTGCGCAGCGCGTCGAGCAGCGAGGTCTTGCCGTGGTCGACATGGCCCATGATCGTGACCACGGGCGCCCGCGGCGTCATCGTCTCGGGCGCATCCGAGTCGGCCTGCAGCACGTTCTCGACGTCAGCTTCGGAGACGCGCTGGACGTTGTGGCCGAATTCCTCGACCACGAGCTGCGCGGTGTCGGCGTCGAGCGTCTGGGTGATGGTGGCCATCACGCCCATCTTCATCAGCGTCTTGACCACGTCGGCGCCGCGCTCGGCCATGCGGTTGGCGAGTTCCTGCACGGTGATCGCGTCGGGGATCTTCACGTCGCGCACCACGCGCTCGCGCTCGCCCGTGCCCGTGGTGCGGCGCTTGTCGCGCTCCTGACGGCGGCGCATCGCGGCGAGCGAACGCTGGCGGTCGCCTTCGGCGCCGGTGGTGAGCTGCTCGATGGTCAGCTTGCCGGAGCGGCGGCGGTCGCCGCCGTCGCGGGTCCGCGAGGGGGCGGGGCGCTTTGCGTCGGCGGCGGCGGCGCCGGGGCCGCCCTTGCCGCGCCGGGGGCCGCGGTCGTCATCGGGCATCGCAGCGCCGCGGGTCGGAGCTTCGCGCAGCGCGGTCTCGCGCGGCGAGGTCTCGCGGATGGCGGCGGTCGGCGCGGGACGCGCGGCCTCGCGGGCGCGGGCCTCTGTCTCGGCGCGCTCCTCATCGAGGCGGGCCTGCTCCTCGCGTTCGCGGCGGATGCGCTCCTCCGCTTCGCGCCGCTCGATGTCGGCCATCTCCTTGCGGCGGCGCTCGGCGTCTTCCTCGCGGCGCTTGGTGTCTTCCACCTCCTGCTTGCGACGGGCTTCCTCGTTGCGTTTGGCGATCTCCAGCGCCTTGAGGCGGCGGGCGTACTCCTCCTCGGAGAGCTTCTTGTGCACGGCGCCGCGCCCGGCGGGGCGGCCCTGCGCCTGGCGCGCGCCGCCGCCGCCGTCGCGGCGCTGCGGCTCGCCGCCGCCGCGGGCGGCCGGCTGGGCCTGGGCCGGACGCGCGGCCGCCGGGGCCGGCGCAGCCGGAGCGGGCCGCGCGGGCGGGGCCGGGCGGGGTTCGGAACGCGGTTCGGCCTGCGCGCCGCGTAGCGCGGGCTGCGTCAGCGGACGCGCCGGGGCGGACGCGGCCACGGTTTCGGTCTCGCGCGGCGAACTCGGAGCGTCCAGACGGGGCTCGGGCGCCGGCTTAGTCGCGGGTTCGGGCGCCGCGGCCTCGGCCTTCGCAGCTTCCGGGCGCGCCAATCCGGACGGCGCGGCGGGGACCGGCTCCGGCTCGGCGGCTGAGGGCTTCGCGGCCTCCGGCTGCGGCGTCGCCGGCGCTTCGGCGGCGGGCGCGGGGGGCGGGGAGGGGGCTCGGACGACAGGGGCCCGCGTCTCCGGCTCGGCTGCCTTCGGCTGGGGCGCCGTCGGCGCGGCGGGGCGGGGCGCTGCGGCCTGAGGCGGCGCAGCGGGGGTCGGCAGGGGCGCGGCGCCGGGCTGCGTCGGGGCGATCACGCGCTTGCGGACCTTTTCCACGACCACCGATTTGGTGCGCCCGTGGCTGAAACTCTGGCGCACCCGGGTGGTCTCGCCGCCGCCGCCGCCGCGCAGGCCCAGCGGGCGTCCGCCCTTCTTGTCGCCGCTATCGTCGATCATGAATCGTCCTTCATCAGGCCGCGCCGTCGCGACCCATAGCATCTTCGCCATCGTCGTCCGGATCGTCCGCCGCGCGCGCGGCCACGCTCCGTTCAGATCGGAATCCCGCGAGGCGCCGCGATTCCCGAACCACCCGGTCCGCAGCGCCGCCCGCATCGAGCACGGCGTGTATCACGAAATCGCGCCCGAACGCCAACCCCAGTTCCGTCGCATCCAGCGCGGCGCAGACCGGGGCGTCGCCGGCCAGCGGACGCAGCTTGGCGCGCCCCTGCTCCGACCCGTCCGCCGCCTCGATCAGCGCCGCGACCGGCCCGGCCTTCAACCGCGCCTTCGCCTTCTCGAAGCCGGCGACGGCGAGGCCTGCCTTGCGCGCCAGCCCCAGCGCCTCGACGGCGCGGCGGGCGAGCTGCGCCTCGATTTGCTCCGAAAGATCGGCGGGCGCGGCCGCCGCGGTCTTGAAGCCGCGCGCGAACAGCTTTCGTTTGACGGCTTTTTCAACGAGATCGCGGCGCGCCGTGACCCAGACGCCGCGGCCCGGAAGCCGCTCGGCGAGGTCGGGGACGACGACGCCCTCGGGCGACAGGGCGAAGCGGATCAGCCCTTCGGTCGGCGCGCTCTCGCCGGTCGCGACGCAGCGCCGCTCGGGCCCCTCGCGCAGCTTCGCGCGCCCGCCGCGCGCCATGACCGCAAAGCTCTCCGCCGAATCCACCGCGCCGCGCCCGCCCTCACCGCCGCGCCCAAGGGTCGAGCGGGGCATTGCGGGCGGCGTCCGCGGCGGCTTCTGCGGCCGCCTCCTGCGCCGCGGCTTCGGCGGCGGCGGCCTGCGCCGCCATCTCGGCGACCGCTTCGGGGGTCACCATGCCGAGGGCGATTCGCGCGCCCATCACCAGCCGCTGCGCCTCGTCGAGCGTCACGTCGAAGGGCTCCAGAATCCCGTCGTCCTTAACCCGCTTGCCGTCGGGGCCTTCGGTGAAGCCGCCCGCCAGCTCCCAGTCGGCGCAGGTGGCGAAATCCTCCAGCGTCGTCACGCCGGCCTCGGCGAGCGCCTGGACCATCTGCGGGCTCAGACCCTGGAAGGCGATCAGCGCCTCCTCGGCGCCCAGCGCGCGGGCCTTTTCGAGCGCGGCCTGATTCGCCTCCTCGAGGCTCTCGCGGGCGCGGGCCTGCAGCTCCTCGGCGGTCTCCTCGTCGAAACCCTCGATGGCGGCGAGTTCCTCAAGGTCGATATAGGCGACCTCCTCCAGCGAGGCGAAGCCTTCGGAGACCAGCAGCTGCGCCACCGTCTCGTCGAGGTTCATCGTCTCCATGAAGAGCTTGGAGCGCTCGGCGAATTCCGCCTGACGCCGCGAGCTCTCCTCCTCCTCGGTGAGGATGTCGATGTCCCAGCCGGTCAGCTGGCTGGCCAGCCGCACGTTCTGGCCGCGCCGACCGATGGCGAGGCTGAGCTGCTCCTCGGGCACCACCACCTCGACGCGCTCGCTGTCCTCGTCCATCACCACCTTGGAGACTTCCGCCGGCTGCAGCGCGTTGACGAGGAAGGTCGCCGCGTCCTCGGTCCAGGGGATGATGTCGATCTTCTCGCCCTGAAGCTCGCTCACCACCGCCTGCACCCGGCTGCCCCGCATGCCGACGCAGGCGCCGACCGGGTCGATCGAGTTGTCGTAGGAGATCACGCCGATCTTGGCGCGCGAGCCGGGGTCGCGGGCGACCGCCTTGATCTCGATGACGCCGTCGTAGATCTCCGGCACTTCCATCTTGAACAGCTCGGCCATGAATTCCGGCGCGGTGCGGCTTAGGAAGATCTGGGGCCCGCGCACTTCGGCGCGCACGTCGCGGACATAGGCGCGGATGCGGTCGCCGACGCGATAGGTCTCGCGCGGGATCAGCTGGTCGCGCCGGATCACGCCTTCGCCGCGGCCCAGGTCGACGATGACATTGCCGTATTCGACGCGCTTGACCACGCCGTTGATGATCGTGCCGACGCGGTCCTTGTATTCGTCGTACTGCCGCTCGCGCTCGGCCTCGCGGACTTTCTGCACGATCACCTGCTTGGCGGTCTGGGCGGCGACGCGCCCGAACTCCATGGTCGGGAGCGTGTCGATCTCGATGAAATCGCCGATCTCGGCCTCAGGGTTGAGCGCGCGGGCCTCCTCGATGCTCATCTGGCCCTGATAGTTCTCGACGTCCTCCACGACCTCCTTGACGCGGGTCATCGTGATCTCGCCCGACTTGCGGTCGATCGAGGCGCGCACGTCCACATCGGCGCCGTAGCGGGCGCGGGCGGCCTTGCCGAGGCTGTCCTCCATCGCCTCGAGCACGAGTTCGCGGTCGATCAGCTTCTCGCGCGCGACCGCGTCGGCGATCTGCAGAAGCTCCAGCCGGTTGGCGGAGATGGCGGCGGCGTTGGCCATGCGGTCAGATCCTCTCGCTCGGGGCGGCGCCGGACTCGTCCTCGTCGTCGGCGCGCGCGTCGGTGTCGTCGTCGTCTTCGTCCTCAGTCTCGATCTCGTCGAAGGCGGCGGGGTCGAAGCCCTTGTCCTTCTGCGCCTTGAGGCTGGCTGCGATCAGCTCGTCGGTCAGCACCAGCTTCGCGTCCGACAGCGCGTCGAAGGGCAGGGCGACCGATCCGGTCTCGGTGTCGAGCTTCACCTGCGCGCCCGCCGTCCCGGTCAGCACGCCCTTGAAGCGCTTGCGCCCCTCTATCAGCCCGTCGGTCTCCAGCTTCGCGGTCCAGCCGCTCCAGCGGTCGAAATCGCCCAGGCGGGTCAGCGGGCGGTCGATGCCGGGCGAGGAGACCTCGAGCGTGTATTCGCCGTCGATCGGGTCCTCGACGTCGAGCAGCGCCGAGAGCGCGCGGCTCAGATCGGCGCAATCGTCGACCTCCATCCGCCCGTCGGGCCGCTCCGCCATGACCTGGAGCGTCGGGCGCTTGCCGGCCATCAGGCGCACGCGCACCATCTCGAAGCCCATCCCCGACACGGTCGGACCGATGAGATCGGCGATGCGCCGGTCGAGCGGCGTCTTGGCGAGCATGTCGGTCATCGCGGCCAGCCTGCGGACAACGGGAGGCCCGAAACGACTTCGGGCCGATCAACGGCCCGCCTCGTCTCCCGTGGGACCCGCCATCGGGTGGCGAGGCCGCCGCTGTCGCTCAGGGCTATACCCCGCAGGGCGAAACCGCGCAAGACGCGCCGGATATGGGGCCGAGGCCGGCGATCGGGGCGCGCGCCCCCTACGAAAACGCCGCGCGACGCGCTAAGTGAGGCGCGACGAGCGAGGGAGAGACGTCCGACATGACCCTTCGAACCGCCGCGAGGCTCGCAACCGCCGCCGTCCTGCTGGCCGGATGCGCGCAGTCCGAGCCCGCCGCGCGCGCGCCGGCGCCGCAGGCCCGGCCCGCGACGCCGGTCGCCGCCGACCCGGCCGAACCCGCGCCCCGTCCGGCGAGCTTCGTCGCCTGGCGCGACGGCTTCCGGGCGAAAGCGCGCGCGGCGGGCGTCTCGGACGCGACGTTCGACGCGGCCTTCGCCGGTGTCGGGCTGAATGCGCGCGTGCTGGAACTCGACGGGCGGCAACCCGAATTCGTCCGCCCGATCTGGGACTACATCGACAGCGCGGTCTCCGAGACGCGCGTCGCGACGGGCCGGCGGCTGCGCGTCGAGAAGGCCGACGATCTGGCGCGGATCGAGGCGGCCTATGGCGTTCCGGCCGAGATCGTCCTGGCGATCTGGGGCGCCGAGAGCGCGTTCGGGAGCTTCTACGGCGACATCAACGTGATCGAGGCGCTGGCGACGCTGGCCTATGAGGGGCGCCGCCGCAGCTTCGGCGAGGAGCAGCTGATCGCGGCGCTGACCATCCTGCAGGCCGGCGACATCGCGCCGGAGCGGATGGTCGGCAGCTGGGCCGGGGCGATGGGCCACACCCAGTTCATCCCCACGAGCTATCTCGCCTATGCGGTGGACTTCACCGGCGACGGGCGGCGCGACCTCTGGGCCGAGGACGCGCTCGACGCGCTCGCCTCCACCGCCAACTACCTGGCCCGCGCCGGGTGGCGGACGGGCGCGCCCTGGGGCGCGGAAGCGCGCCTGCCGCAGGGCTTCGACCATGGGCTCGCCGACGGGCGCGCCCGCGACGCCGCCTTCTGGGCCGAGCGCGGCGTGCGGACGGTCGGCGGCGCCGCGCCCGTCGATCACGGCCCGGCGAAGCTGCTTCTGCCCGCCGGCGCGCGCGGCCCGGCCTTTCTGACCTACGCGAATTTCGACGCGATCAAGCGCTACAACAACGCCACCGCCTACGCGCTCGCGGTGGCGCATCTGGCCGACCGGATCGGCGGCGGCGGCCCCTTCGCCGCCGAGTGGCCGCGCGGCGACCGCCCGCTCTCGCGCAGCGAGAAGGAGGAGATGCAGCGCCGGCTGACCGGGCTCGGCTTCGACACGCGGGGCGCCGACGGGATCGTCGGACCCGACACGCGGGCCGCGATCCGGGGGTTCCAGTCGAGCCGCGGCCTGCCGCCCGACGGCTACGACAGCGCCGAGTTGCTGGCGGAGCTGCGACGGGCGGGCGGGCTGTGAGGCGGCGCGCGGTCGTCCTGGGGCTGCTCGCCCTGACGTCCGGGGCGCCTGCGCCGGCGTTCGCCCAGCTGCGCATGCAGGAGCCCGCCGAGTCCCGCCCCGCCATCTCTCCGGGCCGGCGCGAGGGCGTGAACGAGGCGCTGCGGCGGACCGTGACGCTGGTGCTGCGCGCCGAGGCGCGGTCTCAGGGCCTGCCGCCGGAGTTGTCGGACCCCTCGCCGGTCGCCGAGGAGGTGATCGCCAGCCTGCGCACCGGCGCGCGTCTGCCCGAGGGCGTCGAGGCCTTCGCCGTGCCCGACCGGATCAACCGCCGCCTGCCGCATGCGCGCGGCGGCTCGGTCTGGGCCTCGGTCGGCGCGACGCTGATCGAGATCGACCCGGTGCGGCTGACGGTGCTGTCCATCGCCCATGACGTGCTGCCGCCGCAGGTGTGAAGCGGTCGGACCCGCGGCCGAAAGGAGGCTCCCGATGCGCGTCGCGCTCGCCCTTGCGCTGATTGCGGCGCCCGTCTTCGCCGGTTTCGTCGTCGCCGGGCCGGTCGGCGACCGCGCGCCGGTCGCCTACACGGTGCGCGACGGCGTCGAAATCCCCGAGCCGCTGGCCCCGGCGGGCGACCCCGAGCGCGGCGCCGCTGTCGCCGCCGATCCCGAGCGGGGCGGATGCCTGACCTGTCACGCCGGGCCCGACGGGGAGGGGGGCTCGGACGCGCCCGACCTCGCCGGGATCGGCGCACGGGCGTCGGAAGGGCGGCTGCGGCTCGCGGTCGTCCATTACGGGGCGCTCGACCCCGACGTGACGGAGCACGCCTTCTACGAGGTGCGCGACCTCGGCGAGGCGGTCTCGGAGGACGCGGTCGGGACGACGGCGCTGACGGCGCAGGAGGTCGAAGACCTGGTCGCCTGGCTCGCCAGCCTGCGCGACTGAGCGTCCCGCCAGCGCGCCGCGCCTTGACAGGGGCGGGGCCGGGTATGACGATTGAGTCGTCTATTCACACGCAGCGGGGTCGCCGGATGGCGCATATCGTCGATGGCGTGCTGTCCGCGCCTGTGCTGATCGCCGGCGGCGCCGCGGCTGCGGCGGGGGTCGCGGCGGGGCTGCGCGGGCTCGACGACGCGCGCATCCTGCGCGCGGCGATCCTGTCGGCGGCGTTCTTCACCGCCTCGCTGATGATGATCCCGGTCGGCGCGACCAGCGTGCATCTGCTGCTCTCGACGCTGATGGGGCTGGCCGTCGGATGGGCGGTCTTTCCAGCGGTTCTGGTCGGGCTGACGCTGCAATTCATGCTGTTCGGGGTCGGCGGGCTGACGACGCTCGGGGTCAACACGCTCAATATCGCCCTGCCGGGGGCGCTGGCGGGGCTCGCTCTGCGCGGGCTGATGGGCGGGCTGACGGGCGGGGAGGGCGCGTCGGCGCCGGCGCGGGCGATGGCCGTTGCGGGGCTCGCGGCGGCCTGCGCGGTCGCGGCGACCACGGCGATGGTCGCCGGGGCGCTGGCGCTGTCGGCGCCCGGTTTCGCGGCGGCGGCCCCTTTCGTGGCGCTGGTCAACGTGCCGCTGATGGCGGTCGAGGCCGCCGTGACGGCCTTCGCCGTCGGCTTCCTGATGAAGGTGAAGCCGGAGCTGATCGCGCCCGAGACGGCGCTTCCCGCGTGACGCGCGGTCTGCGGCGTCTGGCGCTGGCCGGGGCGCTCGCGCTGCTCTGGGCGGCGCCGGCCGCCGCCCACAAGATCAAGGTCTTCGCTGTGGTCCAGGCCGGAGAGGTCGCGGGCTACGCCTTCTTCATCGGCGGAAGGCGCCCGGCGGCGGCCTTCGTGCGCGCGACGGGCCCGGACGGCGCGGCGCTGTTCGACGGACCCGCCGGGCCGGAGGGAGATTTCGCCTTTTCCGCGCCCGAGGGCGGGCCGGTCGAGATCGTGGTCGATGCGGGCGAGGGCCATGTCGCGCGGATGACGCTGGATGCGGATCGGTTCGCCGCGCTCGGCGCGCCCGAGGCGCGCGCGGCGGCGGAGCGCGCGCCCGTCGCCGATCCCGCGCCGGCGGGGCCGGACGCGGCCCGCATCGAGGCTGCGGTCGAGGCTGCGGTCGAGGCGGCTGTCGCGCGTCAGCTGCGCCCGCTGCTCAAGGCGCAGGCGGCGGCGGAGGCGCGCATCCGCTTCAACGACGTCGCCGGCGGCGTCGGGATGATCGTCGGCATGGCGGGCGTGGCGCTCTGGGCGCGGTCGCGGCGGTGACCGGGCGCGACCTTCTCGCCGGGCTCGATCCGCGGAGCCGGGTGCTGGGCGCGGCCGCCCTGATCGTCGGGCTCGCGGCGCTCGACGATCCGGTTGCGCTGGCGGCGGCGGTCGCCCTGGCGGCGGGGTTGGCGGTCGCGGCGGGCTGGGCGTGGCGCGATCTGGCGCGCCGGCTCGGCCATGTCGAGGCGATCGTCGCGGCGCTGCTCGTTGCGGTCCCTTTCGCGACGCCGGGGACGCCGGTTCTGGCGCTGGGGCCGCTGAGCGCGAGCGCGGAGGGCCTCGCGCTCGCGGGGATCCTGGCGCTGCGCATCGCCGCCTGCGCGCTGGCGGCGCTGGCGCTGCTCGGCGCGCTGGAGCCCGCAAGGCTTGGCCAGACGCTC
The DNA here is from genome assembly GCF_036788415.1 of Rubrimonas sp. Classification (NCBI taxonomy): domain Bacteria; kingdom Pseudomonadati; phylum Pseudomonadota; class Alphaproteobacteria; order Rhodobacterales; family Paracoccaceae; genus Rubrimonas; species Rubrimonas sp. The sequence goes on from NZ_DAIQNN010000010.1 coordinate 31,409, forward strand.
GCGCGGCTCGGCGCGCCAGAGCGGCTCGCGCGGCTGTTCATGCTGACGGCGCGCTACGCGGGCCTTATCGGCGAGGAACTGGCGCGGATGCGCGCGGCGATGCGGCTGCGCGGCTTCGAGGGCGGGCTGTCGCGCCACGCTTTGCGCAGTTGGGGACATCTCGTCGGCATGGCGCTGGTGCGCGCCGCCGACCGCGCCGAGCGCGCCGAGGAGGCGATGCGGCTGCGGCTCTGGCGCGGCGCGCTGCCGATGGCGGGGCCGGCGGGGTTCGGCGCGGCGGATGCGGGCTTCGCGCTCGCGGTCGGCGCGGCGCTCGCGCTCATGCTGTGGAGCGCCGCAGGATGAGCGGCGCGGTCTTCGAGGTCGAGGGCCTGCGGCTTCGCCGGGGCGGGCTGCTGCTGCTCGACGGCGGCGCGCTGCGGCTGGGCCGGGGCGAGCGGGTCGCGCTGCTGGGTCCGAACGGGGCGGGCAAGTCGTCGCTGCTGCGCGCGCTCGTCGGGCTCGACCGGGCCGAGGCCGGGACGATCCGCGCCTTCGGCGCGCCGATGCGCGGCGAGGCCGATTTCCGCGAGGCGCGTCGCCGCGTCGGCGTGCTGTTGCAGGACCCCGACGACCAGCTCTTCTGCCCGACCGTGATCGAGGACGTGGCGTTCGGGCCGCTCAATCTCGGCATGACCGAGGCCGAGGCCTTCGCCCGGGCGCAGGACACCCTCGCCCGGCTCGCGCTCGACCATCTCGCCGAGCGCGTCACCCATCGCCTTTCGGGCGGCGAGAAGCGGCTCGCCGCACTGGCGGGCGTCCTCGCCATGCGCCCCGACGCGCTGCTGCTCGACGAGCCGACCAACGCGCTCGACGAGGAGAACCATGCGCGCATGCTCGACCTGCTCGATGGGCTCGACGCGGCGATGCTGATCGTCTCGCACGACCCGCGGGCGCTGGCCCGTCTGCCGCGCCGGGCGGTGCGGCTGCGCGACGGCGCGCTCGAGGAGGTCGCATCGCCGCTCGGGGAAATATCGGGCCGCGTCGCCGCCGCTTGACCCGGCCTCGCCCGCCGGGTCTGCTCGCGGCGGTTGCGGGACGGCGGGAGGGCGTGCGTGGTCGGCGGGCTGGAATGGCTGGGCGCGCGGGCGCGCTGGGCGCTGCTGCTGGGGTGTTGCGCGGCGCTCGCACTGCCGCAGATCGGCGCGATCCTGCGCCCGGCGCTCCCGGTTTTCGTCGCGCTGATCTACGCGCTCGCGATGCTGCGCATCGACTTGCCCGGCGTCGCCCGCCGCCTTATCGACCCGCGCCGCGCGCTCCTGACCTGGCCGCTCGCGCTGGCGATGACGGCGGGCTCGGCGGCGGCGTCGCTCTGGGTCGCGCGCGCGCTCGGGGCGGGGCCGGCGGTCGAGGCGGCGCTGGTTTTCGCCTTTCTCGCCCCGCCCATCGGCTCCTCGGCGGCGATGTGCCTGCTGCTGGGGCTGAACGCGGCGCTGGCGCTCGAGATGACGGTGCTGTGCAGCTTCGCCCTGCCATTCGTCGCGCCGCCCGTGGCGCAGGCGCTGCTCGGCGCGCAGCTCACCCTCTCGCCCTTCGATCTCGGCGCGCGGATGGCGGCGATGGTGTTCGGCGGCGTCGCGCTCGCGCTGGTCCTGCGGCGGCTGATCCCTCCCGGCTTCATCGCCCGGCGCGCGCGCGCCTTCGACGGGGCGGCGACGCTGTCGATGCTGGTCTTCGCCTTCCCGCTCTTCGACGGCGTGGCCGCGACGCTTGTCGCCGAGCCTGCGCTGGGGCTGGGCCTGCTGGCGCTGTCCTGCCTGATCCTGCTCGGGCCGCAGATCGCCGGGCTGGCGCTCGCGCGCGGGCCCGACGCCGGCGCGGCGGGGCTGGTCTGGGGGATGCGCTCGGTCGCGATCTTTCTCGCCGCGCTGCCGCCCGAGCCGCGCTTCTCGCTCTTCGTCGCGCTCTATCAGTTCCCGATGTACGGCACGCCGCTGCTGCTCGGCGCGCTCTACCGGCGCAGATCGGCCCGCAATTCGGGCTGAACAGGGGCGCGGAACAGGCGCCCCCGCTCGGTCGCGGCCAGCGTCGCGATGGTCGCCAGCCCGCACAGCGCGTAGCCCGTCGCCAGCGGCAGGATCGTCCCGTCATAGGCCCGCCCGATGACGAAACCCGCGCTCGCCCCGATCAGCGTCGTCGCGCCGCCGATGAAGGACGAGGCGATCCCGGCGACTTTCGCCTGCGGCTCCATCGCCAGCGCGTTGAAGTTCGAGAACACCATCCCAACCAGCGTCATCGCGCCGCCGAGCAGCGCCAGAAAAAGCCACAGCGGCGGGTGCCCGAGAAGGGCGAGCCCCGCCAGCGTCGCGCTGATCGCGGTGAAGGCGAGCACGGCTATGTGGCTGAGCGCGCGCATCCCGAAGCGGCCCACCAGCATCGCGTTCAGAAACGCCGAGAACGCCATGCAGAAGGCGATCGCTCCGAACACGACCGGAAACCAGGGGCCCAGCGCGTAAAGCTCGGCCAGGATTTGCTGGGCGGAGTTGATGAAGCCGAACAGCGCCCCGAAGAAGATCCCCGAGGCGAGCGCATAGCCGACCGTCTGGCGCTCCCGCAGCACCATCGCCGCACTTTCCGTCAGCGCGCGCGGGTCCAGAGGGCGGCGCCATTCCGGCGGCAGCGTCTCGGGCAGCCGGAGCGCCGCGACGGCGAGCACCGCGACGCCATAGACCGTCAGCGTCGCGAAGATCATGCGCCAGTCGCCGACCAGCAGCAGCGCCTGCCCCAGCGACGGCGCGACGATCGGGGCCGCCATGAAGGTCATCATCGCGAGCGATGTGACCTTGGCCATCCGCCGCCCCTCGTAGCAGTCGCGCACCAGCGCCGTCACGATCACCCGCGGCGCCGCCGCCCCCACGCCCTGCGCGGCGCGCGCGGCGAGCAGCGCCGCGAAATCGGCGGATGCGGCGGCGAACAGCGCCGCGCCGCAATAGACCAGGAGCCCGCCGATCAGCACGGGCCGCCGCCCGTAGCGGTCGCTCAGCGCGCCCATCGCGAACTGCCCCAGTCCGAACCCCAGCAGATATGCGGTGACCACCGCCTGCCGGTCGTTCTCCGCCGCCACCGCCATCGCCCTCCCGATGTCGGGCAGGGCGGGCAACATGATGTCCGTCGCCACGGCGTTGAGCGCCATCAGCGCCGCGACCAGCAGCACGAAGCCGGCGAAGCCGAGGGGCGCATGGCTGGCCAGTGGCCGCGCCGCGCCCGGATGCGGATCGAGATGCATGAAGCGCTCCGGAGGTTCCGGCCTTGGTATCCCGTCGCGCAGCGCCTTGAAAGATGGGCGCCGCCCCCGCCGCGGCGACATCTTCGCCCAAGGCCGCCTCGGGTCGAAGCCGATGCGGCCTGCTCCGACGTCAAGCTGCTAGGTCTGGCGGTTTCGCGCCCCTGCGCGAAGAGGCTTGACCTTCCAGTCGCTGGATACCCCATAGCGGTCGTCGGCGAGGCAAACGGACGAAGGGGGCGGCTCATGGCGCTCGATGCGGCGGCGACGCAGATGCGGAGCATCGCTCTGCCGATCGCCGGGATGACCTGCGCAGGCTGCGCCGGGCGCGTAGAACGCGCGCTCGCCGCAGCGCCCGGCGTGGTGGGCGCGGAGGTCAATCTGGCGCTCGAGACGGCGCAGCTGCGCGTCGCCCCGGACGGTCCGACGCCGGCGCGGCTGGCCGAGATCGTGCGCGAGGCGGGCTTCGGCGTCCGGCTCGCCGAGACGCGGCTGAAGATCGGCGGGATGACCTGCGCGGGCTGCGCGGGCCGGGTCGAGCGCGCGCTTGCGTCGCAGCCGGGCGTGATCTCGGCGGAGGTCAATCTCGCGCTCGAGACGGCGACGGTGCGGGCGGCGCCCGGCGCGTTCGACGCCGGCGCCCTCGAACGGGCGGTCGCCGCGACCGGCTTCTCCGCCGAGGCGATCCGCGACGAGGCCCCGCCAGCCGACGAGTTCGGCGCGCAGGCCCGGCGCGACATGCGGATGCTCGCGGTCGCCGCGGCGCTGACGGCGCCCTTCATGGTCCAGATGGCGGCCATGGCGACGGGCGCGCATTGGCACATGCCCGTGTGGCTCGAAGTCGCGCTGGCGGCGCCGGTGCAGTTCTGGGTCGGCGCGCGGTTCTACAGGGCCGCATGGTCGGCTCTGAAGGCGGGCGCGGGCAACATGGATCAGCTTGTCGCGCTCGGCTCTTCGGCGGCGTTCTTCTACTCGCTCTGGCTCGCGGCGACGCAAGGCGCGGCGGCGGGGGGCGCGCTCTATTTCGAGGCCTCGGCCTTCATCGTGACGCTGGTGCTCGCGGGCAAGACGCTGGAGGCCCGCGCCAAGCGCTCCGCCACGGAGGCGTTGCGGTCGCTGATGGCGCTGCGGCCCGAGAGCGCCACTGTCCTGCGCGCCGGAAAGGAGCTCGAAGTCGCGATCGCCGAGGTCGCGATCGGCGATGTCGTGATCGTGCGCCCCGGCGCGCGGCTGCCGGTGGACGGGCGCATCCTGCGCGGCGAGACCGAGCTCGACGAGAGCCTGATCACTGGCGAATCGATGCCGGTGCGGCGCGGCCCCGGCGAGGACGCGCCGGCGGGCGCGCTGAACGGCGGCGGGCTGATCCGGCTGCGCGCCGAACGGGTCGGGCGCGACAGCACGCTCGCGCGCATCGCGCGGATGGTCGCCGAGGCGCAGTCCGGAAAGGCGCCGATCCAGCGGCTGGTGGACCGGGTGGCGAGCGTGTTCGTGCCGGTCGTGCTCGGCGTGGCGGCGGCGACCTTCGCGGGCTGGACGCTGGCCGGCGCCGGCGCCGGCGCGGCGCTCGAAGCGGCGGTCGCGGTGCTGGTGGTCGCCTGCCCCTGCGCGCTGGGGCTCGCGACGCCGACGGCGCTCGTCGCGGGAACCGGGGCGGCGGCGCGGGCGGGCATCCTGATCCGCGACATCGAGGCGCTCGAACGCGCCGCGATGATCGACGCGGTTCTGTTCGACAAGACCGGGACGCTGACCATTGGCGCGCCGGAGCTGGTCGATCTGGCGGGCGACCCGGCGGCGCTGCGGCTCGCGGCGTCCGCGCAGCGGGGTTCGGAGCATCCGCTGGGACGCGCGACGGTCGCGGCGGCGCAGGCGCGGGGGCTCGATCTCGCCGAGCCCGAGGGCTTCCGGGCGACCCCGGGCGAGGGGGTCGAGGCGGTGGTGGAGGGCCGGCAGGTCCGCGTGGGCCGGCGGCGCTTCGTCGGCGGCGCGGCGGATGCGGCGCTGGAGGCGGCGGCGGCGCTGCTCGCCGAACAGGGTCTGACCGCGGTGTGGATCGGGGTCGACGGGCGCCCTGCGGCGGTCGCCGGCTTCGCCGACGCGCCGCGCCCGGATGCGGCGGCGGCCGTTGCGGCGCTCAAGGCGCGCGGGATCGACGTCCGCATGCTGACCGGCGACGCGCCGGAGACGGCTGCGCGCATCGCCGGGAAACTGGGTCTCGCGCAGGTCGAGGCCGGGCTCAGGCCCGAGGACAAGCTGCGGCTGCTGCGCGCCTTGCGCGCCGAAGGCAAGCGCGTCGCGATGATCGGCGACGGCGTCAACGACGCGCCGGCGCTGGCGGCGGCCGATGTCGGCGTCGCGATGAGCGGCGGCGCCGACGTCGCGCGCGAGGCGGCGGGGATCACCCTCATGCGCCCCCGCCCGAGCCTGGTTCCGGCGGCCTTCGACATCGCCGCCGCCACGGCGCGCAAGATCCGCCAGAACCTCGTCTGGGCCTTCGCCTACAACGTCGCGCTGATCCCGGCGGCGGCGCTGGGCCATCTGAGCCCGGCGCTGGCCGCGGCGGCGATGGCCTGCTCAAGCCTCAGCGTCGTCGGCAACGCGCTGCTGCTCAAGCGCTGGACGCCGGAGGGGGACTCGCGATGAACATCGGCGACGCGGCGGCGGCGAGCGGGCTGCCGGCCAAGACGATCCGCTATTACGAGGAGATCGGGCTGATCCGCCCGGCGCGCGCGGCCAATGGCTATCGCGATTTCGGTGAGGCGGAGCTGCGCAAGCTCTGCTTCGTGGGCCGCGCGCGGGACCTCGGCTTCAGCATCGAGGAATGCCGGGCGCTGCTGGGGCTCTACGAGGACCGCAGCCGCGCCTCGGCGGATGTGAAGCGGCTCGCGCGCGGGCATCTCGACGACATCGACCGCAAGATCGCGGAGCTTCAGGCGATGCGCGCGACGCTGTCGGACCTCGTCGCGCGCTGCCATGGCGACGACCGGCCCGACTGCCCGATCCTCGACGGCATCGCCTGCGGCGGGGCGGCTCAGTAGAGCTGCGGCCCGCCGCCTTGCGAGAACAGCCAGAACAGCGCGGCCGCGACCGCCGCAGCCGAAACGACCGCCAGCGCGATCTTCCAGACCGACCAGGGCCGGGCGCCGGAGACGCGCCCGGTGCGCCCGTTGACGAGGACGCGGTAGGGTTTCCCCCGCCAGCGATAGGCGCCGACCCAGACCGGCAGCAGCACATGCTTGAAGGTCACGTCCGAGATGCGGGTGTCGATCCGGTCGATGCGCTGCTGATCGCCGCCGATGTCGCGGCGCACGTCCTGCGCGATCTGCGCGTCCATCGTCCGGCGCGCCTCGACGAAGGCCGCGCGCAGATCGACCGTATAGGCCTCGGCGCGGAAGCCGGCGAGCCAGTCGGGCGCGTAGGGGGCGAGATGCGTGAGGTCCCAGGGCGCGAGGCGGTCGGCCTCGGCTTGCGAGAGGCTCGTGGAGCCGCGCGCGAGCACGTCGTCGAAGGCGCGCGCGACGCGCCCGCGCGCGGGGCGCCAACGGATTTCGGTCATGCTCTGCGTCTGGCCCTTGGGGCCGCGGCGGGTGCGGCGGACGGCGTCGCCGCGCTGGCCGGAATAGGCGGTCTCGGTGTGGGCGTCGAAGGTCCAGTGCGGCGCGTAAACCCCGCTCAGCGCGCCGCGGCGGGCGTAGCGCGACAGGCCCGAGGGGGCGAACCACAACCCCTGCAGCCATCGCGCGAGCGCCGCGCGTGCCTCCGCCTCGTCGATGGCGAAGGGCAGAAGGGCCTGCGGGCGGATGTGGCGGTCGGCGCGCGGCGGGGCGACCAGCGGGCTCGCGCAGAACGGGCAGGTCTTCGCCTGCTCGGCTGGGTCGAACTCGACATCGGCGCCGCAGCTGTCGCAATGGACGATCTGCGTCGCCTCCATGATCGCCGCGTCCGCGCCGGCGCGCAGCGCCGCCTCGAAATCCTGCTCGCGCAGCGCCGCTGAACGGTCGCCCGCCTCGGGGGTGGGGTTCTCGGCGCCGCAGAACGGACAGGTCAGGGTGAAGGTTCCGGGCCGGTAGCCCAGCGACGCGCCGCAGGAGCGGCAGGGAAAGCGCGCCACCTCGTCGGGCGGCTGCGCGGGCGCAGCCGAGGGCGCGGCGCGCGCGGCGCCCCAGGGGCCGATCTTCAGCGCCATGGCGGGATCAGGCGGCGGGCGGCGCGGGCGGCGGCGGCGGCGGGGCGACGGTGAAGAGGCGCGCGAGCTCGTCGATCTCGCCGGCCTGCGTCCAGCCGGGCGCGCCCGGCGTCCAGACCAGCGTCTCGCGGGTCAGCCCGCCTTCCACGGCCATGCGCCCGAGTTCGGCCTTGCCGAAAGGGCCGCGCGTCGCGCCGTTCTCGGCGATGTGCCAGACCCTTTCGGGCGGCGGGGGCGGCGGCGGAACATGGGCGGCGGGCGCGGGGGCGCGGCCCCACGGCCCCGCCATGCCGGCGCCCATCCCTGCGCCCATGCCCATCCCGATGGCTGCGCCCATCGCCGAGCCCGGCGCTTCGGCGGCGGCGCGCATCGCCTCGGCCTGCTGGAATCGCGCATACCGGTCGAGATCGCCCACCGCGCCCATCGCCGCGCGCTTGTCGATGGCCGCCTCCACCTCCTGCGGCATCGACATGTTCTCGATGAAGAGCGCCGGCGTCTGGATCCCGTAGGCGGCGAGCTCCGGCGCGATCCTCTGGCGCAGCAGATCGGCGAGCTGGTCGGCGTGGCCCGCGAGGTCGATGGCGGCGATCCCGGAATTGGCCAGCGCGTTGGAGAAGCGGCTGACGATCAGGCTGCGGATCTGGAACTCGATCTCGTCGGTGGTGAAGGCGCCGTCGGTGCCGACGATCTCGGTCAGGAACAGGCCGGGATCGACGATGCGCAATTCGTAGGTTCCGAAGGCGCGCACCCGCACGATGCCGAATTCCGGGTCGCGCAGGATGATGGGGTTCTTGGTGCCCCATTTGAGATTCTGGAACCGGCGCAGCGAGACGAAATAGACGTCCGACAGGAAGGGCGACTTGAAGCCGTGGTCCCAGTGCTGCAGCGTCGTCAGCACCGGCAGGTTGTTGGTCTCGAGCAGATAGAGCCCCGGCGGGAACACGTCGGCGAGCTGGCCTTCATGCACGAACACGGCGGCCTGCCCTTCGCGCACGGTGAGCTTCGCGCCGTACTTGATGGCGGCCCCGTGGCGTTCGAAGCGCGAGACGAGCGTGCGCCGGTCGTCCTCGGTCCAGTCGATGACGTCGATGAATTCGCCGGTGAGGCGGTCCCAGAGGCTCATCGGGCGCTCCGCTGCGCAGTTTCGATCGCGCCTCTCTTAGCACGGTCGGCGCCGCGCGCAGCAGCGAAAGCGCCTATTGCAGCGCAGAGGCGGGATCGCGGCGCGCGGCCTGATCGGCCCGGCGCGGAGCGGCGATGTCGAGCGCCAGCATCGCCTCTGCGGCGCGGCGGGCGTCCCCGGCGTAGCTGGGGTCGCGCGAGGCCTGGGCGGCGACGATGGCGCCGTCGATCAGCACGGTGAAGAGGCGGGCGACCCGCTCGGGGTCGGGGAGGCGGGCGAGCGTCGCCTGCGCGCGAATCCAGCCGAGGATGTGGGTTTTGTGGGCGGCGGCGATCTGGCGGATGCGCTCGTCCTCGCTGTTGAACTCGCCGATCGCGTTGATGAAGGGGCAGCCGTAGAAGGCGGGGTCGGCGAACCAGTCGCGCAGCACGTCGAACACGCCGAGGAGCCGCGCCTTCGCGTCGCCGGGAATGCGCGCGACCTCCGCGAAGAACCACGCCCGCCACGCCGCGCCCTCGGCCTCCAGCACCGCCTCGATCAGCTGATCCTTGGACGCGAAATGCTTGTAGAGGGTGGTCTTGGCCGCCCCGGCGCGCCGCGCGACGGCGTCCACGCCCGTCGCCGCGAAGCCCTCATGGCAGAACAGATAGGCGGCGGCGGCGAGGATGCGGTCGCGCGGCCTGTCGCTGTAGACCGCCGAGCAGATCACCACTGCGCCTTGCCGCGCTGCGTCATCCGGCGATTCGCCCATCAGCGCCCCCTGTCACTCCATACCCAAGTTCATACAGGTCGGTTTGATCGTTGCAAGGGAAATGAGCAGATGCGGAACGTCGCAAGCGGCTCCTTCACGCACATAACGATTATATAATAATCATCATTAAGACTATTTGCCGGTTATATAGCCATAAATTTTGCTTGAGACGAAAAACGAGTCGGAAAAATCGCATTAAGGTTTGACAGCGCGCCCGCCCTGCCGCCCCATGGCGCTACCGATCTGTATGATCGCACCCGCAGCATGAGCGAGGCGCTCCGCATGGCCCAGAAGCTTCCGACGATCCGGACGCCGGCGCAGCAGCCGCACCCGCACCGTCCCGGCGCGATGGCGGCGGGGGCGCATGTCCGCGTCGAGGGGCTCTCGCATCGCTACCGCCGCGGCGACCCCGACGCGCTGACCGGCATCGACCTCGAGATCCAGCCCGGAGAAGTCGCGGCCCTCGTCGGGCGGTCCGGCTGCGGGAAATCCACGCTCCTGCACCTGATCGCCGGACTCTCGAAGCCGACCAAAGGCGACATCTGGATCAACGGCGCGCATGTGCGGGGGCCTTCCCCGCGCTGGGTGATGATGTTCCAGGCGCCCTCGCTCTTTCCGTGGATGACCGTGGCGCAGAACGCGGCGCTCGGCCTGCGCTTCACCCGCCGCAGCCATCTGATCGCCGAGCGCGTGCCCAAGCTGCTGCGCATGGTCGAGCTCGACGCGCTGGCCGACCGCAACGCGCAGGATCTGTCGGGGGGCCAGCAGCAGCGCGTGGCGCTGGCGCGCAGTCTCGCCGCCGAGCCCGACCTGCTGCTGCTCGACGAGCCCTTCTCCGCGCTCGACGCCTTCACCCGCCGCGCGCTCCAGCGCGACGTGCGGCGGATCGCGGGCGAGCTGGGGCTCACCGTCATCCTCGTCACCCATGACATCGGCGAGGCGGTCGCGATGGCCGACCGCGCCTTCATCATGGAGCCGCATCCGGGCCGTATCGTCTGCGAGACGCCGCTGAGCCCGGGCGCCGCCCGCGAGGCCGACGACGCCGCCTTCCAGGCCGAGCGCGCCCGCCTCAACGCCCTCTACGAAGCCCACGCAGCCTGATGGAGCGCCCGCGCATGTCCACCGACCCCGATTTCGAGGCCCGCTGGGCCGCCGACGCCTACGCCGCCGACTATTCGCGCCGCCAGACGCTGAGCATGTTCGCCAAGGGCGGGCTGTTCGCGGGCCTGTCCGGCCTGCTCTCGGCGCTGCCGAAAATCTCCTACGCGCAGGAGGACGAGGTGGTGCGGCTCGGCTACCTGCCGATCACCGACGCCACCGCCCTGCTCGTCGCCCACGCCAAGGGCTTCTTCGGCGACGAGGGGCTCGAGGCCGAGAAGCCGACGCTGATCCGCGGCTGGTCGCCGCTGATCGAGGGGTTCGTGGCCAACAAGTTCAATGTGGTCCACTTCCTCAACCCGATCCCGATCTGGATGCGCTACAACACCAACTTCCCCGTGAAGGTGCTGGCCTGGGCGCACACCAACGGCTCGGGCCTCGTGGTCGGCGGGCACACCGGCATCACCGATTTCAGCCAGCTCGGCGGCAAGCAGGTGGCCGTGCCGTTCTGGTATTCGATGCACAACATCGTGCTGCAATACGCGCTGCGGCAGTCGGGCGTGAAGCCCGTCATCAAGGCGCAGGGCGAGCCGCTGGCGCCCGACGAGTGCAACCTCCAGGTCATGGCGCCGCCCGAGATGCCGCCCGCGCTCGCTGCGAAGAAGCTCGACGCCTACATCGTCGCCGAGCCGTTCAACGCGCTGGGCGAGCTGAAGGCCGGCGCGCGCATGCTCCGCTTCACCGGCGACATCTGGAAGAACCACCCCTGCTGCGTCGTCTCGATGCATGAGGCCGCCGTCGCCGAGCGGCCCGAGTGGACGCAGAAAGTCGTCAACGCCGTGGTGCGCGGCGCCATCTACGCCTCGATGAACAAGGCGGAAGTGGCCGAGCTGATCTCGGCGGACGGCGCCGGCTACCTCCCCGCCCCCGCTCCGGTCGTGCTGCGGGCTATGACGCATTACGATGACGCGGCCTACACGGACAGCGGCGCGATCCGCCATCAAGCGGAATGGGGCAATGGGCGCATCGACTTCCAGCCCTGGCCCTATCCGACTGCCGACGCGCTGACCGTGACGCAGATGCGCGAGACGGTGGTGGGCGGCGACGCGGCCTTCCTCGCCGATCTCGACCCCGCCTTCGTCGCCGAGGACCTGGTGGACCGCCGCTTCGTGAAGGCGGCCCTCGAAGCCAATCCCGACTGGCTGAAGGACCCCTCGGTGAACCCGGGCGATCCGTTCAACCGCGAGGAGGTCCTGTCGCTGTGACCGATGCGGCGCTCCCCCAGACCGCAGCCCGCGGCGGCGCGGCGCTTCCCCGCCTGCCGCAGGGCGCGCGCGGCGTGCTGAGCGCCGCGCTCGGGCTGGGCTTGCTCGGCGCGCTCTGGGCGCTCGGCGGCTGGGTGATCGCGTCCACGCCGTCGCTCGCCATCTTCTCCGACTTCGCGCCGGGGCCGACGCTGGAGCGGTTCTGGAAGATGGTCGTGAGCGGCGAAGCCTGGGCGATGGCGTGGCCGAGCCTCGAGCGGGTCGGCGGCGGGCTCGGGCTCGCCATCCTGATCGGAACGCCGATGGGCATCGTGATGGGCCGGTCCCGCTGGGTCCGCGAGATCGCGAACGCGCCGTTCCAGTTCCTGCGGATGATCTCGCCGCTCAGCTGGATGCCGATCGCGGTGATGGCCTTCGCGACCTGGGACGGCGCGATCGTCTTTCTCATTTTCGTCGCCACGGTCTGGCCGGTGATGTTCGCCACCGCCGCCGGCGTGCGCCGGATCGACCCCGCCTGGCTGAAAGTGGCGCGCAATCTCGGCGCGCGCCCACTCCACATGCTGACGACCGTGATCCTGCCCGCCGTGGCGCAGGACATCTTCACGGGCATCCGCCTCGCGCTCGGCGTCGCCTGGGTGGTGCTGGTGCCGGCGGAGTATCTCGGCGTCACCTCCGGCCTCGGCTACGCCATCAACGACGCGCGCGACACGCTCGACTACGCCCGCCTCGGCGCCACGGTGCTGGTGATCGGCGTCATCGGCTACGCGCTCGACCTCATCTGCCTTTTCGCGATCCGTCGCCTGTCATGGCTGCGCTCCGACGAAGGCTGACCCCCACCCAACCAGAGGAGGAAATCTCATGGGTGAACCTGCGACTGCTCTCACCGGGTGCCTCGCGCCCATCGACCGCACCGGGCTGGAGGCGCTCATCGTCAAGGGCAAGGAGAACCCGCAGGCGATCAAGACGCTGAAGTGCAAGACGGTCGCCGAAGGCCGCTTCCGCCACGCCAACTACATCCGCGACCTCGCCCCCTACATCGTGGACGAGCCGCCGGGGCTGCTGGGCGACGACACCGCGCCGAACCCGTCGGAGGCGTCGCTGGCCGCGCTCGGCTCCTGCATCTGCGTGGGTCTGCACGCCAATGCGGTGCATCAGGGCATCCTCGTGCGCTCGCTGGAGCTGGAGCTCGAGGGCGATCTGAACATCACCGCCGTCTGGGGCACGGGCGACCAGTCCGAGAAGCCGGTCGGCTTCACCGATGTGCGCATCAAGGTCCACATGGACGCCGACGCGCCCAAGGAGAAGATCGACGCGCTGATCGAGCACGTCGCCAAATGGTCGCCGGTGTTCAACACCTTCTCGCGCCCGGTGAACATGGAGATCGTGCCCGCCTGACGCGCGCTTCCGGGGCGCGCGCGCGGTGCGGGCGCCCCCATTCCACCTCAGCGACCGGACCTCTCGCCATGACTGTGCTCACCCCGATTGAATCCGCGCGCAGCGCCGCCTCTCCCGCCCGCGCGGCGGTGATGCAGGCGGTGAGCGGCGTCGCCCAGACCGAGCTTGCGCCGCTGGTGCGCGCCATCGACGCCGAAGGCCTCTATCCCGAGGGCGTGATGCGCGCGATGGGCGCCGCCGGCGCCTACCGCCACCACCTGCCGCGCCTGAACGAGACTTTCGACCTGCGCACCACCATCGACGCGATGAGCCGCGCGAGCGAGCTGTGCCTGTCCACCGGCTTCTGCATGTGGTGCCAGTCCGCGCTCGGCTGGTACATCTTCAACTCCGACAACGCCGAGCTGCACGAGACGCTGGGCGCCAAGATCGCCACAGGCGAAGTGCTGGGCGGCACAGGTCTCTCCAACCCGATGAAGACCCTGTTCGGCATCGAGAAGCTGAAGCTGTCGGCGACCCGCGTCGAAGGCGGCTACCGCGTGCGCGGCGCGCTGCCCTGGGTCTCCAACATCGGCCCCGAAGCGTGGTTCGCCGTGGTGTTCGAGCGCGAGGACGGCAAGCGCGTCATGGCCGTGCTGCACGGCTCGGGCGAGGGCGTGAAGCTGACCGCCAACGACCATTTCGTGGCGCTCGAAGGCACCCGCACCTATGGCGTGCAGTGCCGCGACGCCTGGGTGCCGGACGCCCATGTGCTCGCCGACCCGATCGACGACTACATCCCGAAAATCCGCGGCGGCTTCATCCTGCTGCAGGCCGGCATGGCCTTCGGCATGATCCAGGGCTGCATCGACCTGATGGAGCAGGTGAAGCCGCAGCTCGGCCATGTGAACAGGCACCTGCCCGACCAGCCCGAGGATTTCGCCGAACGCCTCGCCGCGATGAAGGCCGAAGTCTACGCGCTGTGCGAGACGCCGCACGACCTGTCGCGGGAGTATTTCCGCCGGGTCGTCTCGGCGCGGCTGATGGCGGGCGACGAGTCGGTCGCCGCCGCTCACAACGCGATGCTGCATTGCGGCGCGCGCGGCTACGTCACCGGCGGCGACGCCCAGCGCCGCCTGCGCGAGGCGTATTTCGTGGCGATCGTGACGCCCGCCACCAAGCAGCTGCGCAAGATGCTCGCCGATATGGACGCCGCCTGATCCTTCCCGCGCGAGGCGGCCGCCAGACGCCGCCCGCGCCCCTTCCAGCAGAGAGGACGAGAATGACCAAGGCCCTGATCTCGCCGCAGGAACTCGCGGCGATGGAGAATGTGGTGATCATCGACACGCGGTCGCCCGACGCCTACGCCGCCGGCCACATCCCCGGCGCCGTGAACCTGCACGACATCTTCACCTATCTCGCCACCTCCGACGCCGCCGGCGTCGCCGAGATGACGTCGCGCTTCGCCGAGGAGTTCGGCGCCGCGGGGCTCTCGGGCGCCGAGACCGCCGTGCTCTACGAGCAGTCGATGAACACCGGCTTCGGCCAGTCCTGCCGGGGCTATTTCCTGCTGAGCTTCCTCGGCTACGACAAGGCCTGCGTGCTGCATGGCGGGCTGGAGGCGTGGACCGCCGCCGGCATGGCGCTCAGCACCGAGACGCCCGCGCCGGCGCCAGCCGCCTTCCCGATGAGCGAGGCCGGCGCGCATCTGCTGCTGACCAAGGAGGACGTGCTGGCGGCGCTCGGCGATCCGTCCGTCGCGCTGCTCGACGTGCGCGACGTGGACGAGTGGATCGCCGACAGCTCCTCGCCCTACGGCAAGGATTTCTGCCCGCGCAAGGGGCGCATCCCCGGCGCGAAATGGGTCGAATGGTACCGGCTGATGAAGCCCTCCGCCGCCGGCCCGGTGATCAAGAGCGGCCCGGAAGTGCTGGCGGAGCTGGCCACAGTCGGGATCACGGCGGAGACGCCGGTCTATCTATACTGCTTCAAGGGGGCGCGCGCGTCCAACAGCTTCCTCGCGCTCAGGCAGGCTGGCGTTCGGGACGTGCGGATCTATTTCGGATCGTGGAACGAGTGGTCGCGCGATCCGTCCCTGCCCATCGAGGAAGGGCTGCCCTACGCGGCCTGACGCCAACGGAGAGGCCCGATGGGCGCGTCAATCGAGTATTTCTACGCGCCCATCTCGGGTTACGCCTATCTCGGCGAGCCCGGACTGCGCGAGATCGCCGCCAGACGAGGGGCCGCGATCCGCTACCGCCCCATGGACATCGCGCGCGTCTTCGCCGCGACCGACACGACCCCGCCGGCGCGGCAGTCGCCGGCGCGACTCAGCTACCGGCTCGAGGACATGGCGCGCCGGGCGAAGGCGCTCGGCATGCCGCTCACCCCGAAGCCCCGATTCTGGCCGGCCGACGGCGGGCGCGCCGCGCGGACGATCTGCGCCGCCGAATTGCGCGGCGAGGATCCCGGCCCGGTCTCCTTCGCGATCCTGCGCGCGATCTGGGCTGAGGAGCGCGACATCGCCGACCCCGACCACCTCGCCGAGGCGCTGCGCGCCGCCGGGCTCGACGCGGCGCTTGTCTCCGAGGCGGAAACTGCCGAAGCTCATGCTGCAGCCGCGTCCCACACCGAGGCCGCCATCGCCGCGCACGTGTTCGGTTCGCCGACATACGTGCTGGGCGGGGCGCGCTTCTGGGGGCAGGACAGGCAGGCCGATCTCGACGCCGCGCTCGCCGCGCGGCCCTAGCCGGAGGGACTACGCCCCATGGTCGACAGAATCGTTCTCGTCGGAGCCGGACAGGCCGCCGCGAGCCTCGCCGAGACGCTGCGCGCCAAGGGGCACAAGGGCGGGATCACGCTTGTCGGCGACGAGCCGGCGCCGCCTTATCAGCGCCCGCCCCTGTCCAAGAAATATCTGCTCGGCGAGATGGAGGCCGAGCGGCTCTGGCTGAAGCCCGGGAGCTTCTATGAGGAGCAGGGCGTCGAGTTGCGTCTCGGCGTCCGCGCCGCCGCCATCGACCGCGCCAGCCGCGAAGTGGTGCTCGAAGACGGAACGCGTCTGCGCTATGACCGCCTCGCGCTGACGATCGGCGCGCGCCCGCGCCGCCTTCCGCCCGAGATGGGCGGCGACCTCGGCGGCGTGCATGTCGTGCGCACGCTGGCCGATGTCGATGCGATGGCGACGGCCTTCCGGCCCGGCGCGCGTCTGGCCGTGATCGGCGGCGGCTATATCGGGCTGGAGGCGGCGTCGGTGGCGCGGTCGCGCGGGCTCGACGTGACGCTGATCGAGGCCGCGCTGCGCATTCTGGGCCGCGTCGCCTGCGCCGAGACCGCCGACTGGTTCCGCGCGCTGCACCAGTCGCACGGCGTGCGCTTCCGCGAGGGGGCCGTCGTCGAGGCGCTGGAGGGCGTCGGCGGGCGGCTGACCGGCGTGCGTCTGGCGGGCGGCGAAACTGTGAAGGCCGATTTCGCCGTGGTCGGCATCGGCGTCCAGCCCAATGTGGAGTTGGCCGAAGCCGCGCATCTGGGTCTTGTCAACGGGATCGCCGTGGACCTCGCCTGCCGGACCTCCGACCCGTTGATCTTCGCGGCGGGCGACGTGGCGAGCTTTCCGTGGCGGGGCCGGCGCATTCGGCTCGAATCGGTGCAGAACGCCATCGATCAGGCGAAGGTGGCGGCGGCGTCCATGCTCGGCGAGCCGATCCGTTACGAGCCGACGCCGTGGTTCTGGTCCGACCAGTACGACGTCAAGCTCCAGATCGCAGGTCTCAACCTCGGCTATGAGACGGTGATCACGCGTCCCGGCGCGCGCGAGGGGACATGCTCGCACTGGTATTTCGCCCAAGGCCGGCTGGTGGCCGTCGACGCGATGAACGACGCCCGCGCCTACATGAGCGCCAAGCGCTGGATCGAGGCGGGGCGCTCGCCCGAGCCCGCCGCCCTCACCGATCCCGCCGCTGATCTGAAGGCGCTCGCCTGACGGCGCGGCGCCGGCGTCAGCGCTGCGGGCGTCGCAGGGGCTTTCCGGGGCCGCCCTTTCCCTGACCGCGATGCGGTTTCGCAGGGGGGCGCGGCGCCGCGTCGGGCGGGCCGTCGGCGAGCGACACTGACACGCCCCCCTCGAGCAGCCGCTCAGGCCCGATGGCTTCGAGGAAGCGCTCGGCGGCCTCCTCGGCGATCTCGACATGGGTGAGGGTCTGGTCGAGCCGAATCGCGCCGATGTCGCGCCGGGTCAGCCCCCCGGCGGCGCAGAGCATCGGCAACAGCCAGCGCGGCTCGGCGCGCTGCCGGCGCCCGACCGACAGGGTGAACCACACGCTCGGGCCGAACGCCTCGCGCGGCGGGCGCACGGCCTCGGGGCCGGAGACGTCGATCAGCTCCTCCGGCGCCGAGAGCCCGCCGCGCACCCGGCGCAGGAACGCCGCCGCCACCGCCTCGGGGCCATGGCGGGTCAGCAGCGCGCGCGCCATCTCGGCCTCCGCCTCGTCGTCGGGCGCGCGCAAGGCGGGGTCCTCGAAGGCGCGGACGTCGTCGCGCGCCATGATCTCGGCTGCGGACGGGGCCGGCCCCCACTCCGCGGCGATGCTCGCAGAGGCGAGCAATCCTTCGGCGCGGCGGCGCGCGCGATGCGGGACCATCAGCGCGCACAGCCCCTTGCGCCCGGCGCGCCCGGTCCGCCCGCTGCGATGGAGCAGCGTGTCGCGATTGGTCGGCAGATCGGCCTGCACCACGAGGTCGAGCCCCGGCAGGTCGATGCCGCGCGCCGCGACGTCGGTCGCGACGCAGACGCGCATCCGCCCGTCGCGCATCGCCTGCAGCGCATGGGTGCGCTCGGACTGGCTGAGCGCGCCCGACAAGGCGACCACGGCGAGGCCGCGATTGGTCAGCCGCGCCGCCATATGCGCCACCCCCTCGCGCGTGTTGCAGAACACGATGGCCGAGGCGGGGTCGTGGAAGCGCAGCAGGTTGAACACCGCGTTCTCGCGGTCGGTCTGGGCGATCAGGCAGGCGCGATAGGCGATGTCGGCGTGCTGCTCGCGCTCCACCTCCACCGCGATGCGCAGCGCGTCGCGCTGAAAGCGGGCGGCGAGGGCGGCGATGGCCCGCGGCACCGTCGCGGAGAACATCAGCGTGCGCCGCTCGGGCGGGGCCGCGTCGAGGATGAATTCGAGGTCCTCGCGGAAGCCGAGGTCGAGCATCTCGTCGGCCTCGTCGAGCACGACGCCGCGCAAGCCCGTCATGTCGAGCGCGCCGCGCTCGATGTGGTCGCGCAGCCTCCCCGGCGTGCCGACGACGAGATGCGCGCCGCGCTCCAGCGCCCGGCGCTCGGCGCGCGGGTCCATGCCGCCGACGCAGGCGGCCACGATCCCCTCCGCCCGCGCGTAGAGCCAGGCGCATTCGCGTTGGACCTGAAGCGCCAGCTCCCGCGTCGGGGCCACGATCAGGCCGAGCGGCGCTTCCGCGCGCCCGAAGCGGTCGGCGCCGCCGAGCAGTGTCGGCGCGAGCGCGAGCCCGAAGGCGACCGTCTTGCCCGAGCCTGTGCGTGCGGAGACCAGCGCGTCGCGCCCGTCCGCCTCCGGGGCCAGCACCGCGAGCTGCACGGGCGTCAGCGCGTCGTAGCCCCGCGCGGCGAGCGCCTGCGCCAGCGGCTGCGGGATCGCGGTTTCGATGTCCATGGTCTCGCGCGGCCTCCCGGCGTCCCGACGCCAGCATCGCGCCGCCGCGACGCCTAGACGATTTCGCCCGCCCTGTCATCGGCGCGCGGGCCGGGTCATACTGCGCCGCCTGCGCCCAGCGAGACGGTACGCGATGATCGAGCATTTCGAGCCCCTGAGCCCCGCCGAGCGCGCGGTGATCGCCGACGTCGCCTCCGGCGCGATGACGCGGCTCGGCGCCGCCCCGCCCGAGCCGGACGCGCGCGAGCGCGTCGTGCGCGCGGAACTGCTGCGTCTCCTGCTGCTCGGCGGACCCGGCGTTCCGCGCATGCACGAGAAGGGGATGCGGATCAGCGGCGCGCTGATCGAAGGGCCCCTGGATCTGGAGGGCTGCCGGCTCGGCTGGGACCTCCACCTCGCAGACTGCCGCTTCGACAGCGCGCTGGTGCTGCGCTCGGCGGCGCTCGGCTCGCTGCTCCTCGACGGCTCGCAGGCCCCCGGGCTCTGGGCGAGCGGGCTGGAGACGCGGGGCCACGCCCATCTGCGCGCCGTCGCCGTCGACGGCCCGGTGGACGTCTCCGGCGCGAGGATCGGCGGCGCGCTGACGGCGGACGGCGCGCGGATCGAGCGTCCCGGCGGCGTCGCGCTCTTCGCCGAAGGGATCGAGGCGCGCGGCGGCATGCTGCTGCGCGGCGCCGAGATCCGCGGAACGGTGGCGCTGCCGGGAGCCCGGATCGGCGCCGATCTCGACCTGACCGGCGCGCGGATCGAGGCGGCCAGGGACGACGCGCTGCGCGCCCAGAGCGTCAAGGTCGATCTCGATCTGATCCTGCGCCGCGCTTCGCTGACCGGGCGATGCGCGCTGACCGGCGCGCATGTCGGCGGCGACGCCGATTTCGAGGGCTGCGCGATCTCCGCGCCCGGCGACGACGCGCTCTCGCTCAACCGCGCGCGGGTGGACGGCATGCTGATCCTGCGCGGCGAGGCGCGGATCGAGGGCCTGCTGAACCTCAACGCAACCAGCGTCGAGGCGCTGGTCGACGCGCCCGACAGCTGGCCCGGACCCGGCGACCTCGCGATCAACCGCTTCCTATACAACGCCTTTCTCAACGGGCCGACCGACGCCCCGCGCCGTCTCGACTGGCTGGAGCGCCAGAGCCCGGAGCGCTGGGGCGAGGATTTCCAGCCGCAGCCCTACGAGCAGGCGGCGGCCGTCCTCGCCGCCACCGGCCATGGCGAGGACGCGCAGTCGGTGATGGTCGCGAAGGAGCGGCTGCAACGCAGAGCCCGGCGAAGGCGGGCGTCGCCATGGGCGTGGCGGGCGTTCCTGTGGTTTTCCGACGGGCTCCTGCGGATCACGCTGAGCTATGGGCGGCGGCCGCTCAGGGCCTTCCTGTGGCTGGCCATGTTCTGGGGGATCGGCGTCGCGATGTTCAGCGCGGCGGAATTTGCGGGCGCGCTGCGCCCGGCGCCGGTCGTGGCGCAGCGCTCGCCCGAATGGGTGCTGTGCGGCGCGACGGCGGCGGAGCGCGTGGAGTTGCCGTCGCTCGGGCTCGCGCGGGCGGGGATCGCGGCGCCGGGACAGACGCAGCTCGACTGCTATCTCGGCCAGCCGGAGGCGGCGAGCTTCCAGCAGTTCAACGCGTGGATGTATTCGCTCGACGTGATCCTGCCGGCGGCGGAGACCGGCCAGCTCGACGCCTGGGCGCCCGACCAGCGCCACCCGCTGGGCGCGCTGGCGCAGGCCTCGGCCTATGCGCTGACGGTGATCGGCTGGGCGCTGAGCCTGCTCGCGGTCGCGGGTTTCTCGGGAATCGTGCGGGCGCGCTGAGGCGAGGCCCGTCAGCCGCGCAGCGCGCCGAGCGCCGAGCGCGCCGCGCGCAGCGCCGGATCGGGGCCGCCGGCGCCCACCGCCGCCATCGCCTCGACGCAGGCCGCGAGCTGGCGCGCGCGCGCCGGGCCGGGGTCCATCAGGGCGTCGAGAGCGTCGGCGACCGCCTCGGGGCGGAAGCGCTCCTGCAGGAATTCGGGGATCGCGTCGCGCCCGGCGAGCAGATTCACCAGATTGGCCGTCTTCACCTTGATCAGATGGCGCACGATCAGCGCGGTGAGCGGGTTGATGCGATAGGCCGAGACCATCGGCGCGCCCATCGCCGCAAGCTCGAGCGTCACCGTGCCGGAGGCCGCCAGCGCCGCATCCGCCGCGGCGAAGGCGGCCCATTTCCGCGCGCCCGCCTCCTGCGCGTCGAACAGGATCGGCGCGGGGCGCCAGTCGGCGGTCAGCGCCCGCGCCGCCTGCGCCGCCGCGCCGAATGTGGGCAGGAGCACGCGCAGCCCGGGCCGGCGCGCCGCCAGCGCCGCGACGGCGGCGCCGAAGGGGGCCGCGTGGCGGCGGACTTCGCCGACGCGGCTGCCTGGCAGGGCCAGCAGCAGCGGCGCCTCGGGCGCGACGCCGAGTTCGGCCCGCAGCGCCGAGATCTCCTCGGGCGCAGGTCTGGACAGCGCCGCCACCGGATGGCCCACGAAGTCGCAGCTCATGCCGTGCGGCGTGAACCAGGGCGGCTCGAAGGGCAGGAGGGCCATCAGGTGATCGACATGCGCCGCCATCTTCCGCGCGCGCCCGGGCCGCCAAGCCCAGACTGAGGGCGCGACATAGTGGATGGTGCGAACGCCCGGATCGGCCGCGCGGACCTTGCGCGCCACGCGCAACCCGAAGGAGGGGCTGTCGATGGTGATCAGCGCGTCCGGGCGCGCCGCGACGCAGGCCGCGGCGGTCTGCGCGATCCGCCGCAAGAGGCGCGGCAGGCGCGGCAGAACCTCGACGAGCCCCATCACCGCGAGGTCGTCCTGCGCGAACAGGCTGCGCAGGCCCTCCGCCTCCATCAGCGGTCCGCCGACGCCCGCGAACCGGACCTCGCCGCCGGTCTCGGCGACCAGCGCGCGCATCAGCGCCGCGCCGAGCGCGTCGCCTGAAGGTTCGCCCGCGACGAGGAACAGCAGCGGCGCCGTCACGCGCCCGCATCCGCCGCCGGCGGCGTCCAGCCATGCAGGAACAGCCCGAGCCGGTCCGCCTCGGCGCGCGTCTCCTCGAGGCCCAGCACCAGCACGCCGCCCGCTTGCGCCGCCACGCCCGCGAGCCCCGCGGCGGCGGCGGCGCGCAGCGTGTCCGGGCCGATGGCCGGCAGGTCCACGCGCCAGTCCTGCCCGGGTTTCGGCGCCTTGTAGAGGACGCCGGACGGCGCCCCCCCTCCGGCGCGCAGACGTTCAGGTCGGCGGGCGACGAAGTCGAGCAGCGCGTCGGTCCCCTGCAGGGTCTCCAGTCCGACGCACAGGCCCCGGTCCACCACCGCCGCCTGTCCGACATCCGCGGCCCCGATCAGCGCGACGAGTTCTGCGGCGCGCGCGATGTCGGCGCGGTCGGCCGCGGAAGGCGCGCGCGCGGCCATGTCCCCGGCGGGCGCGAGCAGCCCGCCCAGCAGCGCATGCGCGCCCACCATCTCGAACCCCTCCGCTTCGACGACGCGGGTCAGCCCCGCCAGCAGCGCGTCGTCGCCCTTGCCCAGCAGCGGCAGCACAGTCGCCGCCAGCCGC
The DNA here is from genome assembly GCF_036788415.1 of Rubrimonas sp. Taxonomy (NCBI): domain Bacteria; kingdom Pseudomonadati; phylum Pseudomonadota; class Alphaproteobacteria; order Rhodobacterales; family Paracoccaceae; genus Rubrimonas; species Rubrimonas sp. The sequence goes on from NZ_DAIQNN010000010.1 coordinate 53,710, forward strand.
GCCGCCGTGCGGTCGAAGCGCAGCGGGTTGAGGCGGGGCCGGGTCATACCGCCCGCGAACACGACGCGCGAGGCGCCCATCTCCCGCAGCGCGCGGAACATCGCGCCGATCTTCTCGAACCGGGTCACGAGATGGGGATGTGCGTCGAGCCAGTCAGGCGCGGCGCCCTCGAACCCGACCACCAGATAGGGCGCGCCGTCCTTGGCGAGCGCCTCCGCGATCAGGCGCGGCAAGACGCCGGCCCCGGCGATCAGCCCGACGCCGCCCGCCCCCGACGCCATCTCAGTCGCGGGCGGGCGTGCAGAAGGCGCGCGCGGAATGTTCGGCGATGAAGGCGGCGATCTCGCGCGCGCGCGGCGCGTCGGCATATGCCTCCAGAGCGACTGCCGCGCGTTCGGCCAGCGCCCCTTCGCCCTCGAAGATGTCGCGATACGCTGCGCGGATCGCATGGATTTCGGAATGGGCCACGCCGCGCCGCTTCAGCCCGACGATGTTGAGCCCGGCGAGCCGCGCCCGGTCGCCGATCACCGAGCCGTAGGGGATCACGTCCTTCTCGACGCCTGTCATGCCGCCGACCATCGCGAAGCGGCCGATCCGCACTTTCTGATGCACGGCGCAGATGCCGCCCAGAACCGCCCCGTCGCCGACCTCGACATGGCCGCCGAGCGTCGCGTTGTTCGCCATGATCACGTCCGAGCCGACGCGGCAGTCATGCCCGACATGCACGCCGACCATCAGCAGGCAGCGGTCGCCGACCGAGGTGAGCCCGCCGCCGCCCTCGGTGCCCGGGTTCAGCGTCGCGCCCTCGCGGATCATGCAGTCGGCGCCGACGGTGAGCCGGGTCTTCTCGCCGCGGAACTTCAGGTCCTGCGGCTGGTGGCCGATCGAGGCGAACGGCCAGATCCGGGTGCGCGCGCCGATCTCCGTGTCGCCGGCGACGGCGACATGGGAGTGCAGCACGACCCCCGCGCCGAGAACGACCTCCGGGCCGATCACGCAATAGGGGCCGATCTCGGCGGTGGGGTCGATGCGGGCCCCTTCGGCGACGATGGCGGTGGGGTGGACGCTCATTCCTGCGGCCTCACCCGGCGGCGGTCGCCGGGCGGAATGATCATCGCCGAATACTCGGCTTCCGCGGCGACGTCGTCTCCGACTTTCGCCTGCCCCTCGAACTTCCAGATCTTGCCGCGCCCGCGCACGATGCGGACATGGAATTCCAGCCGGTCGCCGGGCGTCACGAGACGGCGGAAGCGCGCCCGGTCGATCGTCATGAAATAGACGGTGAGGTCCTGGTCCTCCATGCCGAGCGTGTCGACCACGAGGATGCCGGCCGTCTGCGCCAGCGCCTCGACGATCAGCACGCCGGGCATGATCGGCTCGCCGGGGAAATGGCCTGCGAAATGCGGGGCCTCGGCGCGGACGTCGAGCACGCCGACGGCGCTCTCGCCCTTGCGGATGTCGCGCACCTCGTCGATCAGCAGCATCGGGTCGCGATGCGGGATCATCCGCTTGATGCGCGCCAGATCCGCATGCCCCGCCTGTGTCGTCGCCGCCTCCACCGCCTCTCTCCCGCAAATCCCGCCGCGCGGCCCCCGCGCCGCGTCAGGCCATCAAGCAAAGACCGCCCGCCCGGTCAAGGCGCTCAGACATTTGCAGCGGTCATGGAGCGCCGCCCCCGGGCGCTGCCGCCGCCTCCGGCGGCGGCAGCAGCTCGAGCGCGCGCTGCGCCGGATGCGCCGCGTCGAGCCGGTCGACGAGCGCCTCCGTCGCGTCGCGTTCGGGGGAAGCGGCCAGCACGCGCCGCGCGTCGAGCGCCACATCCGCGTCGAGCTCGGCCATCACCGCCTGAAGTTCCGGCAGAGCGAGCCCGCGCAGCGCCTCCCGTGCGGCGCTGAAGCGCGACTGCAGCGAGGCCGAGATCTCCTGCGCGCTCCGCCGGGCGCGCCGGACTCGCTGGTCGAAATCGCGCACCCGCTCGTCGAAATCGGCGCGGGGCAGGGTGTCCTTCAGGGCGGTCAGCTCGGCTTCCTCGGCTTCGAGCGCCGCCTTGAGCGCGTCGAGCGTCGCGCGCGCCTCTCGCCGCTCGTTGCGCTCCAGCGCGTCGAGCGCCCGGCCCGCCTGCGACTGCGCGAGCGCGGCCTCCCAGTCCACCACGATGAGGCGCATCGCTGCGGGAGCGTCCGCGAGCGGCTGCGCCGGGCCCGAGCCCGGCGAAGCCGCAGCGAGCGCGAGCGCGAGCGCTGCGGCTGTGCGGCGTGGACCCTTAGAAGCGCGTCCCGACCGTGAAGCGGAAGAACTCATCCTTGTCGCCCTCCTCGTCCACGACCGGGTAGGCGAAGTTGAGACGGAGCGGCCCGAAGCCGGTCTCCCAGAAGAGGCTCGCCCCGACCGTCGCGCGCAGTTTGGGGTCGTCGTCGACCGTCGTCCCGCCGACGGTCGTGCTGTCGAGGCCCCAGATCGTGCCGACGTCGCTGAACACGCCGCCATAGATGCCGAATTCCTCCGGCAGGCCGAGCGGGAACGAGACTTCCGCCCGCGCGACGGCGAAGTTGTTGCCGCCGAGCGCGTCATCGGTGGTCTGGTCGCGCGGGCCGATGCCGTCGCGCTCGAAGCCGCGGAACTGGTCGCCGCCCAGGAAGAACCGGTCGGTGATGCGCAGATCGTCGCCGAAGGTGGTGATGTTGCCGGCTTCTACTTCGACCGAGGCGATCACGTCCTCGTCGAAGAAGGAGGTGAAGGCGCGCGCAAGAGCCGTGGTGCGGACATATTGCGCATCTCCGCCGACGCCCGCGAAATCTTGGCCGAAGCGCAGCAGATAGCCCTGCGTGGGCTCGAGCGGGTCGTTGCGGCGGTCGTAGCTGTAGGTGTAGCCGAGCGAGGACGTCAGCGCGTTGCCCTCGTCGACCTTGATGAACTCCGACGCGTCGTCGCGGACGTCGCGGATTTCGTCGTCGCTGATGCGGTAGCGCAGCTCGAGCCGCCCGAATTCCGACGTCGGGAAGGACACCGAAGGCTCGAAACCGACATTGGTCTCCTCGAAGGAGCTCTCGTCGCTTCGGTCGTCCTGACGAACGTAGAATGTGAAGCCGGTGTTGAGGTCGCGGTCGAGGAAAGCCGGCTCGCGGAAGGTCAGGTCGACCAGCTGGCGGTCGCCGGAGATGACCGCGCGCGCCCGGACGAACTGGCCGCGTCCCAGAAAGTTGCGCTCGGTCACCGACACTTCGCCGACGACGCCGTCCGAGGAGGAGAAGCCCGCGCCGAAGCTGATCGAGCCGGTCGAGCGTTCCTCCACCTTGACGCGGATGGTGCTGCGGTCGTCGGTGGCGCCGGGCTCGGTGGTCACCTCGACCTGCGAGAAGAAGCCGAGCGCGCGGATGCGGCGGCGGGCCTCGTCGAGCTCGCGGCTGTTGAAGGCGTCGCCTTCAGCGATGCGGAACTGCCGCCGGATCACGCGGTCGAGCGTGCGGGTGTTGCCCTCGATCTCGATGCGCTCGACATAGACGCGCTCGCCCTCGATCAACTCGTAGACGACGCCGATGGTGAGTCCTTCGGGGTCGCGGATCGCGCGGGGGATCACACGGGTGAAGGCGAAGCCTTGCTGACCCGCGAGAAACACCATGCGGTCGATGTTCCGCTCGACGACGGACGCGTCGTAAGTGTCGCCGGGCTCGCCGTCGATCAGCGCCTCGAAGGCCGCCGGGTCGAGCGCGGGGTTGGTCGTGGAGACGCTCTGTTCGCCGAAGGCGTAGACCGGGCCTTCCTCGATGGTGAAGGTGATGAAGAAGCCGTCGCGCTTGGGCGACAGCTCGGCCACCGCCGAAAGAACCGTGAAATCGGCGTGCCCGCGCGAGAGGTAGAAGTCGCGCAGCAGCTCCTTGTCGAATTCGAGCCGCGCGGGGTCGTAGATGTCGGAGCTGATCAGCGCGCTGAAGATGCCCGATTCGGAGGTCTCGATCACCCGGCGCAGGCGGTAGTCCGAGAACACCTCGTTGCCGACGAAGGCGATCGAGTTCACGCCGGTCACCGGGCTTTCGTCGATCTCGAACACCAGATCGACGCGGTTGTCGGGCAACGCGATGATCACCGGCTCGACGGTCGTGCCGTAGCGGCCGAGCTGGCGGTAGATCGAGGAGATCACCTGCGCGTCGGCCTCGGCCCGCGAGCGGGTGAACGGGCGGCGGGGGCGCGAGGTGATCGCCGCCAGCAGCTGCTCGTTCGAGATCTGGCCATTGCCCTCGAAGGCGATGCGGTTGATCGAGGGGTTCTCCTCGACCCGCACGACCAACTGCCCGCCATCGACCGTGATGTCGGCGTCGCTGAACAGACCCGTGTCGAACAGCCTGCGCACCGAGGCGTTGAGCGCCTGCGCCGTCACCGGTTCGCCGGGTTCGAGCGCGAGATAGGAGATCACGGTCGCCGTCTCGATGCGCCGGTTCCCGATGACGACGATGTCGCCGCGCGCCCCGGCTCCCGCCGTCCCGACGCCCTGGGCCGAACTCGGGGCCGGCGCCGCGAGCGACGCGAGGATCAGGCAGGCCGTCAGAAGGCGGGCGAGGGCGTGGGTCATGCGATCCGGTCCGGCTCGGGCGCGCTGGGCGGTCAGAGGCGCGCGATGTCGTTGAAGGTTGCGAAGATCATCAGCGAGAGCACGAGCGCAAGGCCGATTCCGTTTCCGATCTCCATCCATCGCTCGCGCAGCGGCCGCCCGGTCGCCTTCTCGATGGCGTAAAACATCAGATGGCCGCCGTCGAGTATCGGAATGGGGAAGAGGTTGATCAGCCCGATCGAGGTCGAGAGCACCGCCACCAGTCCGATGAAAACCACGATCCCCTGATCGGCGGCGTCGCCCGAGATCTGGGCGATGCGGATCGGGCCGCCCAGCACCTCGTCGGCGGGCTGGGCGCCGACGACCACGTCGCGGATGCCGGTCAGCGACAGATCGACGATGGTCCAGGTGCGCTCGACGCCGACCGCCAGCGCGCTGAGCGGGCCGACCGACTCGATCAGCGGCTGGACCTCGGTCGCCGATTTCGTGATGCCGATCAGCGGGCGCGTCACGGTCTCGCCGGTCGCGGGGTCGGCGGCCTCGCGCAGCTGCGGCGTCAGCGAGACCGTCAGCGTCTCCTCGCCGCGCAGGGCCTCGACGGTGAGCGGCCGGCCTTCCGAAGCGGCGACGCGCGCCTGCAGATCGGCGAAGCCGCCGAGCTGCGCGCCGTCGATCGCCACGATCACGTCGCCGGCGCGCAGTCCGGCTTCCTCGGCCGCGCCGCCCGGGGTGAGGCCGTCGATGCGGGCGGGGGCGGCGAAGGTGAAGGCGACCTCGCGCTCGACGCCGTCGCGCAGCAAGACCGCGCGCGCCTCGCGCCCCTCGACGCCGCGGAGCGCTTCGAGAAGCCCGGCGAAATCCGCCACCGGCGCGCCGTCGATGGCGCGCACCTCGTCGCCGGGGGCGAAGGCGGCGGCGAAGGACGGGTCGGCGTCCTCGGCGATCGCGCCGATCACCGGGCGGGGCGAGGCGGCGCCCTGAACCATCGCCATGACGGCGAAGATCGCGATGGACAGCAGGAAGTTGGCGAAAGGCCCCGCCGCGACGGTCGCCGCCCGGCGCTCGACGCTCGCCGTATGGAAGCTGTGCGCCCGCTTCTCCGCAGGCAGCGCCGCGATGGCGGCGTCGTCGCGCGCGGAGGAAGACGCGTCGGCGTCGCCGTAGAACTTGACGTAGCCGCCGAGCGGCAAGGCGGAGATCTTCCAGCGCGTGCCGCGGCTGTCGGTCCAGCCGATCAGCTCCTTGCCGAAGCCGACCGAGAACACGTCCGCCCCGATGCCGCACCAGCGCGCGACGATGTAATGGCCGTATTCATGCACCGCCACGACGATGCCGAGCACGAGGATGAAGGGAATGGCCGCCGCCAGCGTCGGGCCGATCAGCGGGAGTTCCGCGAGAAAAGACATCACGCCTCCTGAGCGCTGCGGTCAGGCCGCCATCCGGCCGCCACTTCAAGCCGCTGCGGCGCAGATCGCCTTCGCCGCGCGGCGCGCCTGCGCGTCGAGTTCCAGCACGGCCTCGAGCGTCGCAGCCTCGTTATAGGGTGATAGCCGCTCCATCGCCCCCTCCACAATGCGCGCCATGTCGAGAAAACCGATCTCGCCGGCGAGAAACGACTCGAGCGCCACTTCCTTGGCGCCGTTCAGAACGCAGCCCGCCGAGCCGCCCGCAACGAGCGCCTCGCGGGCGATCCGCAGCGCGGGGAAGCGGACCTCGTCGGGCGCGCGGAACTCCAGCGCGCCGAGCGCGGCGAAGTCGAGCCGCTGCAAGGGCAACGCCGCGCGGTCGGGCCAGCTCAGCGCATAGGCGATGGCGCCGCGCATGTCGGGGGGGCCGAGCTGGGCCAGCACGGCCCCGTCGGCGTAGCCCACCATCGAGTGGACGATGGATTGCGGATGGACGATCACTTCGATCTGGTGGGGCGCGGCGTCGAAAAGCCAGCGCGCCTCGATCATCTCCAGCGCCTTGTTGAACATGCTGGCGCTGTCGACCGAGATCTTGGCCCCCATGCTCCAGTTCGGATGCGCGACCGCCTCGCGGGGGGTGGCGGCCTCCATGCGTTCGAGCGGCCAGTCGCGGAACGGCCCGCCGGAAGCGGTGAGGATTATGCGCTCGGGCTTCGCCGTGCGTTCGAGCACCTGGAAGATCGCGCTGTGTTCGCTGTCCACGGGGATCAGCGTGGCGCCGCCCGCCGCGATCTCGCGCAGGAACAGCGCGCCGGCGGAGACGAGGCACTCCTTGTTGGCGAGCGCGACCGTGGCGCCGCGGCGGGCGGCCTCCAGCGTCGGCGCGAGGCCCGCGGCGCCGACGATGGCGGCCATCACCCAGTCGGCGGGGCGGGCGGCGGCCTCGCGCACGGCGTCGGCTCCGGCGGCGGCCTCGACGCCCGAGCCGGCCAGCGCCGCCTTGAGGTCGGCGTAGCGGGCGGGGTCGGCGGTGACGGCGAGGCGCGCGCCGAGGCGGCGGGCCTGCTCGGCCAGAAGGTCCACATTGCGCGCGCCGGTCAGCGCCTCGACGGCGAAGGCCTCGCGCCCGCCGAGCCGCTCCAGAACGTCGAGCGTCGAGACGCCGATCGAGCCGGTCGATCCCAGAACCGTCACCGAGCGCATCGCGTTCCTCACCATGCGAAGACCGGGGCGCCGCGCGCGAAGGTCGCCGCCGCGACGACCAGCGTCGCCGCGCAGAACCCGTCGAGTCGGTCGAGCGCGCCGCCATGACCGGGGATCAGGGCGCTCGAATCCTTGGCGCCGAAGCGCCGCTTCAAGGCCGATTCGGCGAGGTCGCCGCCTTGCGCGACCAAGGCTGCGGCCGCCGAGACCGCGCAGACCTGCTCGACATAGGTCCCCGTGGTCAGAACCGAGAACAGCGCCCCGACCACGAAGGCCAGGGCAATGCCGCCGCCGAGCCCCGCCCAGGTCTTTTTCGGGCTGACCTCAGGCCACAGCTTCGGCCCGCCGATCAGTCGTCCCGCGAAATAGGCCCCGACATCGGTCGCCACCACGACAGCGCCGATCCAGAGCGCCGTCGCAAGCCCGAAACCCTCGAGGTCGCGCAGGGCGACGAAGGCGACCGCGGCGAGGCCGACGGTCGCGAAGCCCGCCAGCCCCCAGCCCGGCGCGCGCCGCGACGCCAGATCGGCGGCGGCGAAAGCCGCCGCCGCGCAGGCCAGCGCCGCGATGGCGACCGGCGCGCTCCACAGATGCGCCGCCAGCGCCGCCGCCCCGACCGCCGTCGCGTAGAGCGGCGCGTCGCGCGCGGTCGGGGCGGTCAGAAGACGGAACTCCGCCGCCGCCGCCGATCCCGCGAGCGCGGCGAACATCGCGGCGGGCGCGCCTCCGACCACGATCAGCGCGAGCGCCGCCGCACCGATGGCGGCGCCCCAGACGGCGCGTTGACGGAGGTCGGGAAAGCTCGCCACCGCGCGCATCGCCGCGCTCAGGCGCGCACGGCGCCGAAACGGCGCTCGCGCGCGCCGAAGGCCGCCAGGGCGCGGGCGAAGGCGTCGCGGTCGAAATCGGGCCAAAGCTCCGGCGCGAAGACGAATTCGGCGTAGGCCGCCTGCCAGAGCAGAAAGTTGGAGATCCGCTGCTCGCCGCTGGTGCGGATCACGAGGTCGAGTTCGGGCAGACCGGCGGTCTGCAGCGCGGCCTCGAAGGTCGCCTCGTCGACCTCGGCGGGGTCGCGCGCGCCCCGCGCGGCGTCGGCTGCAAGCGCGCGGGCGGCGGCGAGGATGTCGGCCCGCCCGCCGTAGTTGATCGCCATCACGACGGTAAGCCGCTCGCCGAGCGCCGTCCGCTCCTCGACGCCGGCCATCAGCGCGCGGATGTCGGGCGCGAGCGCCGCACGGTCGCCGATGAAGCGCACCCGCACGCCCTTTTCGGCCAACTCCGCCGCCTCGCGCCGCAGGTACCGGCGGAAGAGCTGCATGAGCCCGTGCACCTCGTCGGGCGGGCGGCGCCAGTTCTCGGTTGAGAAGGCGTAGAGCGTCAGCGTCTCGACGCCGAAATCGGGGCACGCCTCCACGACCCCGCGCAGCGCCTCGACGCCGCGGCGATGGCCTGCGAGTCGGGGCAGGCCGCGCTTGGCGGCCCAGCGGCCATTGCCGTCCATGATCACCGCGACATGTCGCGGGACCATGCGCCTTGGCGTCGGATCGGCGCCGTCTGGCATCGCGCCTCCAGTTCCGCAGGTCTGACGCAGCGCGTCAGACCTGCATGATCTCAGCCTGCTTGTGTTCGAGCGCCTCGTCGATCCGCTTGATGGCGGCGTCGGTCAGCGCCTGGATCTCGTCATGATACAACTTGCGTTCGTCTTCCGAGACGCCGTCCGCCTTCTTCACATGGTCCATGCCGTCGCGGCGCACGTTGCGCACGGCGACCCGGGCTTGCTCGGCGTAGCTGGCGGCGACCTTTGTCAGCTCGCGCCGGCGCTCCTCGTTGAGCTCGGGGATCGGCAGGCGCAGGATCGTCCCGTCGACGACCGGGTTGATGCCGAGGCCGGAGGCGCGGATGGCCTTCTCGACCTTGCCGACCATCGCCTTGTCCCAGATGTTGATCGACACCATCCGCGGCTCGGGCACGTTGATGGTGCCGAGCTGATTGATCGGCGTGTTCTGACCGTAGGCCTCCACCGTGATCGGGTCGAGCATGCTCGCCGAGGCGCGGCCCGTGCGCAGCGAGGCGAATTCCGTGCGGAGCGCGCCGATGGCGCCGTTCATCCGCTTCTCCAGATCGTCCAGATCGATGTCGAACGTGTCGCTCATGGGGACTCAACCTCTACGCGGGGCGATGTTCGCCGCAGCCTCACGGGTGGACAATGGTGAACTTGCCGACGCCGCCCAGAACCGACGCGAAACCGCCCGCCTCATGCAGCGAGAACACAACGATCGGCAGCGCGTTGTCGCGCGCCAGCGCGATCGCGGAGGCGTCCATCACCTTGAGGTTGCGGCGCAGGACTTCGTCATAGGTGATGGTCTCGAAACGGGTCGCGCCCTCCTCGCGGCGCGGGTCCTTGTCGTAGACGCCGTCGACCTGCGTGCCCTTGTAGATGGCGCTGCATCCCATCTCCATCGCCCGCAGCGTGGCGGCGGTGTCGGTGGTGAAATAGGGGTTGCCGGTGCCGGCGGCGAAGATGCAGACGCGGCCCTTCTCGAGATGGCGGATCGCGCGGCGGCGGATGTAGGGCTCGCAGACCTGATCCATCGGGATCGCCGAGATCACGCGGGTGTGGATGCCGAGCGCCTCGAGCGCGGCCTGCATCCCGAGCGCGTTCATCACGGTGGCGAGCATGCCCATGTAGTCGGCGGTCGCGCGCTCCATCCCCTGCGCCGAGCCCGAGAGGCCGCGGAAAATGTTGCCGCCGCCGATCACGAGGCAAAGTTCGTAGTCCAGATCATGCGCGCGCTTCACTTCGGCGGCGATGCGCTGGACGGTGGGCGGATGCAGGCCGAAGCCCTGATCGCCCATCAACGCTTCGCCGGAGATCTTGAGCATCACGCGCTTGCGGTCGCCCGGTGCGGCTGGCGCGTCGGTCATGCTGGCGGTCTCCGGTCCACGCGGCGGACGCGCCCTGACGGCGGCGCGCGCTCCGCTTACCTCATCACTGCGCCGCTGCACAAGGCGCGGGCGCCCCTTGACGCCCGAACCCGTTCAAGGCCCCACATCAGATCGCGCGGCGGAATTGACAGACCCTTTAACCCGACACATAAACGCAAGAATATGTCGCGCTTCAGTGCGCACCGACAACTTCATCTGGGGGGCTTCGGCCATGGACGACGGCGCGATGCGCGATCTGGGGGCAGACCGCTCCCTGATGATCGTGGACGACGACGAACCCTTTCGCAAGCGGCTCGCCCGCGCGATGGAGAAGCGCGGCTTCGATCCGGTCGTCACCGCCGAAAGCGTCGCCGAAGGTCTCGCCAATGCGCGGTCGCAGCCGCCGGCCTATGCGGTGATCGACCTGCGGCTCGAGGACGGCAACGGCCTCGACGTGGTCGAGGCGCTGCGCGAAGCCCGGCCCGACAGCCGCGTCGTCGTGCTGACCGGTTACGGGGCCATCGCGACGGCGGTGGCCGCCGTGAAGATCGGCGCGACCGACTATCTGTCGAAGCCCGCCGACGCCGACGACGTCGAGGCGGCGCTGCTCTCGCAGCCCGACGACAAGCCGGTGCCGCCGGAAAATCCGATGTCGGCGGATCGCGTGCGCTGGGAGCATATCCAGCGCGTCTTCGAGCTGTGCGACCGCAACGTCTCCGAGACCGCCCGCCGGCTCAACATGCACCGCCGCACCCTGCAGCGCATCCTCGCCAAGCGTTCCCCGCGCTGAGGGGCGTCCGGCGCGGATCGCCTCTTTCGCCGAACGAAAAAAAGCGCCGGGGTTCGCCCGGCGCGCCAGTTCAACAGGGAGGAGGATCGAGGGGCCGCCTCGACACAGTCGCCGCGGCCCCTCGATCCGACCCTCTTTTCGCCCGGCCCCGCGACCGATTCCTTGATCCTGCTCAAATCTGATTGCCTGAATCGCATTTTCTCGGGCGTCCGCGAACCCGGCGCGGATCAGGGCGCCTCCGCGCGCAGGCAGCGCTCGGGGATGGCCGGCAGCACGCTGTCGCCGAGGCAGACTACGAAGCGGCGCAGGGTCTCTCCGGCGGGCGTCAGTTCGGCGTCGGCGCGGTGGATCAGGAACCAGCGGCGCATGATCGGCAACCCGGCGGCGCGCACCACTTCGAGCCGTCCGCTTTCAAGTTCGGGCGCGACCGTGTGCGCCGATATCACCGCGACGCCGAGCCCCGCGATCACCGCCTGCTTGATCGTCTCGTTGGTGCCGAGTTCGATCGACTTCCACGGCCTCCCGTCGCCGATCCGGTCGAGATAGCGCTCGGTGAGGATGCGCGTGCCCGAGCCCGGCTCGCGCAGCAGGAAGGTCTCCTCCAGCAACGCCTCGACCGGGGCCTCGCCGCGGCGCGTCAGCGGATGGCCGGGGGGCGCGATCATCACATAGGGATGCGCGCCCAGCACGTCGTCGCGCACCGCCGGCGCGCGGGGAGGGCGGCCCATTATCGCCAGATCGACCGATCCCGCCGTCAGCGCCTCGATGATCTCGGCGCGGTTGCCGACCGTGAGGCCGATCTCGACCCCGGGCAGCGCGGCGCGCGCCTGCGCCACGAGCCCGGGCGCGAAATACTTGCCGGTGCTGACCACGCCCAGCGCGACGAACCCGGCGTGGCCCGCGTTCAGCGCCTCGATCCGGCGGAAGCACAGGGCGAGCGCGGTCTCGACGCGCTGGGCGGCGGCCAGCAATTCGAGCCCCTGCGCCGTTGGCGCGTTGCGGCCGTCTCCGCCCCGGCGCATCAGCGCGGCGCCGATATTCTGCTCGAGCGTGCGCAGCTGAGTCGAAATCGCGGGCGGCGTGACCGACAGCGCCTCGGCCGCCGCGGTCAGGCTGCCGGTGCGCACCAGCGCGGCGAGGGCGCGCAACTGCTTGAGGGTGATCGCTTTCTCGTGAACCATAGCTTTCCTTAACGCGACTGAGGAATTTTTCAATTTTCTTTTTTCCCGTTTGAGCGCAGTAGAACCCTCAAGACGGTCCGCAGCAGAGGCCGGGCGGGGAAACGACAGAAGGGGAGACCGGCCATGACGCAGTCGGCGCCGACGCTTCGCGACCACCTGAACACTGACCCGAATTGCCCGCCGGCGCTGGCCGCGGCGCTTGAGGCGGTTGCAGCGGTCTCCGCGGACATCTCGACGCTCATCGGGCGCGGCCCGCTCGGCGGCGCGCTCGGCGCGGCGGTGGGCGAGAACACCGGCGGCGACCAGCAGAAGGCGCTCGACGTGATGGCCGACGACGCCTTCGCGGCGGCGCTCGCCCAGACGCCTGTGCGCTGGTTCGCCTCCGAGGAGCGCGACGCGGTCGAGGAGCTGAACCCGGCGGGAACGCTCGCGCTCGCCATCGACCCGCTCGACGGCTCCTCCAACATCGACGTCAACGTCTCCATCGGCACGATCTTCTCGATCTTCGAGGCGAAGGACGACCGCGACGCGAGCTTCCTGCGCCCCGGGACCGAGCAGATCGCCGCCGGCTATGTCGTCTACGGGCCGCAGACCGCGATGATGCTGACGCTCGGCGCCGGCGTGCTGCTCTTCGTGCTCGACCGCGAGGCGGGCGCGTTCCGGCTGGCCGACGCGCATCTGACCATCCCCGCGGCGGCGACCGAATTCGCCATCAACGCCTCGAACTACCGTCACTGGTCGCGCCCGATCCGCGCCTATATCGACGATTGCATCGCCGGCGACGAAGGCCCGCGCGGCAAGAACTTCAACATGCGCTGGGTGGCGTCGCTGGTGGCGGAAACGCACCGCATCATGATGCGCGGCGGCGTGTTCCTCTATCCCGGCGACCAGCGCAAGGGCTACGAGCGCGGGCGGCTGCGCATGGTCTACGAATGCGCGCCCATCGCCTTGCTGGCCGAGCAGGCGGGCGGACAGGCGACGGACGGCTGCGACCGCATCCTCGCCCAGACCCCCGACCGGCTGCACGCCCGCACGCCCTTCGTCTTCGGCTCCGCCGACAAGGTCGCCCGCGTCGCCGCCTATCACGACCTGCCCGAAAGCGAGATATCGCCGCTCTTCGGCAAGCGCGGCCTGTTCAGCGCCTGAACCGGCGTCGCATCGCGGGCCAGACCAAAGAAAAGCGCCAAGGGGGACGCGCCATGAGCAAGAAGCATCCGATCATCTCCGTCACCGGCTCCTCGGGCGCCGGGACCAGCACGGTCAAGCACACGTTCGACCAGATCTTCCGCCGCGAAGGCATCAAGTCCGTCTCCATCGAGGGCGACGCCTTCCACCGCTACAACCGCGCCGACATGAAGGCGGAGCTTCAGCGCCGCTACGACGCCGGCGATTTCGGCTTCAGCCATTTCAGCTTCGACGCCAATGTGCTCGACGAGCTCGAGCGGGTGTTCGACGAATACGGTCGCACCGGCAAAGGCCGCACCCGCACCTATGTCCACGACGCCGCCGAGTCCGCCGAGCGCGGCGTGCCGCCGGGCGAGTTCACCGACTGGCGCGCCTTCGAGGACGGCTCCGACCTGCTGTTCTACGAAGGGCTGCACGGCGCGGTGAAGACCGACGGCATCGACATCGCCGGCAAGGCCGACCTCAAGATCGGGGTGGTGCCGGTCATCAATCTCGAATGGATTCAGAAGATCCACCGCGACCGCGCCCATCGCGGCTACACCACCGAAGCGGTGACCGACGTGATCCTGCGGCGCATGCACGCCTATGTGCACTGCATCTGCCCGCAATTCACCGAGACCGACATCAACTTCCAGCGGGTGCCGGTGGTGGACACCTCCAACCCCTTCACCGCGCGCTGGATCCCGACCGCCGACGAAAGCCTCGTGGTGATCCGGTTCAAGACCCCGCGCGGCATCGACTTCCCCTACCTCGTCTCGATGATTCATGGCAGTTGGATGAGCCGGGCGAATTCCATCGTGATCCCCGGCAACAAGCTGGACCTGGCGATGCAGCTGATCCTGACCCCGCTGATCATCCGCCTGGTCGACCATTCACGCAGGGCCTGAGGCGACCAGCCCGCCGCCCAGAGCCCTCAGCGCGGCCCGACCGCGCGCCTGACACGGGAGCCGACCATGAACATCCACGCCGACGCCGCCGCCCAGAGCCGGGAAGCGCAGATGGCCAACGCGATCCGCGCCCTTGCGATGGATGCGGTGCAGAAAGCCAAGTCGGGGCATCCCGGCATGCCGATGGGCATGGCCGACGCCGCGACCGTGCTCTTCAACCGCTTCATCTCGTTGGACCCCGCCGCCGCCGGCTGGGCCGACCGCGACCGCTTCGTGCTGTCGGCGGGCCATGGCTCGATGCTGCTCTACGCGATCAACCATCTGCTCGGCTATCCCGACATGACGATGGACCAGCTGCGCAACTTCCGCCAGTTGGGCTCGATCACCGCGGGCCACCCCGAATACGGCCATGCCCTCGGCGTCGAGACCACCACCGGCCCGCTCGGCCAGGGGATCGCCACCGCCGTCGGCATGGCGCTCGGCGAGCGGATGCTGAACGCCCGCTTCGGCGACGCGCTGGTCGATCACTGGACCTATGTGATCGCGGGCGACGGCTGCCTGATGGAGGGGATCAGCCACGAGGCGATCGACTTCGCCGGCCATCTCAAGCTCGGGCGGCTGATCGTGCTGTGGGACGACAACGACATCACCATCGACGGCTCGACCAAGCTCTCGACCTCGACCGACCAGCTCGCCCGCTTCGCCGCCTGCGGCTGGCATGCGCAGCGCGTCGACGGCCATGACCGCGACGCCGTCGCCGCAGCCATCGAGGCCGCCCGCGCCGACCCCCGCCCCTCGCTGATCGCCTGCAAGACCATCATCGGCTTCGGCGCGCCGAACAAACAGGGCAGCCACGACGTGCACGGCGCGCCGCTCGGCGACGCCGAGATCGCGGCGGCCCGCGAGACGCTCGGCTGGCGGCATGCGCCCTTCGAGATCCCCGGCGAGGTCTACGACAGCTGGCGCGCCATCGCCGCGCGCGGCGCCGCGCATCACGGCGAATGGAGCCAGCGCCTCGCCCAGTCGCCCCAGCGCGAGGCGTTCGAGACCGCCCACGCGGCGCCGGACGCGAGCGCGCTCAAGGCCGCGATGGCGGAATATGTGGCGAAGCTGAAGGCCGACGCGCCCAAGGTCGCGACCCGCAAGGCGTCGGAGATGGCGCTGGAAGTGGTCGCCGCCACGCTGCCCAACCTCGCCGGCGGCTCGGCCGACCTCACCGGCTCGAACCTCACCCGCACCAAGGCGATGAAATCGGTCGTCCCCGGCGATTATTCGGGCGACTACATCCATTACGGCATCCGCGAACTCGGCATGTCGGCGGCGATGAACGGGCTGGCGCTGCATGGCGGCCTCGTCCCCTATGGCGGCACCTTCCTCGTCTTCACCGACTACGCCCGCCCGGCGATCCGGCTTTCGGCGCTGATGGGCCTGCGCGTCGTCTATGTGATGACGCATGACAGCATCGGTCTGGGCGAGGACGGCCCGACGCATCAGCCGATCGAGCATGTGGCGTCCTTGCGCGCCATGCCCAACCTGATGGTGTTCCGCCCCGCCGACGCGGTCGAAACGGCGGAGGCGTGGGAAGTGGCGTTGCTGGCCGACGCCACGCCGTCGATCCTCGCTTTGTCGCGCCAGAATCTGCCTACGTTGCGTCGCGAGGAGGGGGCCGAGAACCTCACCGCGCGCGGCGCCTATGTCCTGCTCGAAGTCACCACCGGCAAGCGCGACGTGACGCTGATCGCCACGGGCTCGGAAGTCGAGATCGCGCTGGATGCCGCGGACATGCTCGCCGAGCAGGGCGTGAAGGCGGCGGTGGTCTCGGCGCCCTGCCTCGAACTCTTCGCCCAGCAGGACGACGCCTATCGCGCCCGCGTTCTGGGAACCGCCCCGCGCGTCGCGGTCGAAGCCGGGATCGGCTTCGGCTGGGAGCGCTGGATCGGCGACGGGGGCCGCTTCGTCGGCATGACCGGCTTCGGCGCTTCGGCCCCGGCGCCCGACCTCTACAAGCATTTCGGCGTCACCGCCGAGAAGGTCGCCGAGGCGGCGCAAGCCTGCCTCGCCGGCTGATCCACGCTTTGGGCGGCCTTCCGGGCCGCCCGCACCCACCGACAGGAGACGGACATGGCCCGAATCACGCTGCGACAGCTTCTCGACCACGCCGCCGAGCACGGCTACGGCGTGCCCGCCTTCAACATCAACAACATGGAGCAGGGGCTCGCGATCATGGAGGCCGCGAAGGCCACCGACGCCCCTGTGATCATCCAGGCCTCGCGCGGCGCCCGCGCCTACGCCAACGACATCATGCTGGCGAAGATGATGGAGGCGCTTGAGTTGATCTATCCGCAGATCCCGCTCTGCATCCATCAGGACCACGGCAACAACGTCGCGACCTGCCTCTCCGCGATCCAGAACGGCTTCACCTCCGTGATGATGGACGGCTCGCTGAAGGAGGACGCCAAGACCCCCGCCGACTTCGACTACAACGTCAAGGTCACCGGCGAAGTCGCGCGGCTGGCCCACATGGTCGGCGCCTCGGTGGAGGGCGAACTCGGCTGCCTCGGCTCGCTGGAGACGGGCGAGGGCGACGCGGAGGACGGCCACGGCTTCGAGGGCAAGCTCGACAAGTCCATGCTGCTCACCGACCCCGACGAGGCCCGCCGCTTCGTCGCCGAAACCAAGGTCGACGCGCTGGCGGTGGCCATCGGCACGAGCCACGGCGCCTACAAGTTCACCCGCAAGCCCACTGGCGACGTGCTGGCGATGGACGTGATCGAGAAGCTGCACGCCGTGCTGCCCGACACGCATCTGGTGATGCACGGCTCCTCCTCGGTGCCCGAGGAATGGCAGGCGGTGTTCAACGCCAATGGCGGCGAGATGCGCGAGACCTATGGCGTGCCGGTGGAGGAGATCGTGCGCGGCATCCGCAACGGGGTGCGCAAGGTCAACATCGACACCGATCTGCGGCTCGCCGGCACGGCGGAGTTCCGCCGCATCGCGACGCAACAGAAGTCCGAATTCGACCCGCGCAAGTTCCTCAAGCCGGCGATGGAGGCGATGAGCAAGGTCTGCCGCGACCGCTTCGAGGCCTTCGGCACCGCCGGAAACGCCAGCAAGATCAAGGTCGTCCCGATGTCGGAGATGGCCAAGCGCTACGCCAGCGGGTCGCTCGACCCGAAGATCGCCGCGGCGAAGGCCGCCTGACCGCAATCGCGGCGAAGGCCGCATGACGCAACCGACAGAGAGGGAAACGCCATGAACGAGCAGAACAAGACCGAGCTCAAGGGCAAGGAACGCTACAAGGCCGGCGTGCTGAAATACGCCCAGATGGGTTACTGGGACGGCGACTACGAGCCCAAGGACACCGACCTGATCGCGCTGTTCCGCATCACGCCGCAGGACGGGGTGGACCCCATCGAGGCCGCCGCGGCAGTGGCGGGCGAAAGCTCCACCGCGACCTGGACCGTGGTCTGGACCGACCGCCTCACCGCCTGCGACCAGTACCGCGCCAAGGCCTATCGCGTGGACCCGGTGCCCAACACCCCCGGCCAGTATTTCTGCTACGTCGCCTACGACCTGATCCTGTTCGAGGAAGGCTCGATCGCCAACCTCACCGCCTCGATCATCGGCAACGTGTTCAGCTTCAAGCCGCTCAAGGCCGCGCGTCTGGAGGACATGCGCTTCCCCGTCGCCTATGTGAAGACCTACAAGGGCCCGCCCACCGGCATCGTCGTCGAGCGCGAACGCCTCGACAAGTTCGGCAAGCCGCTTCTGGGCGCCACCACCAAGCCGAAGCTCGGCCTTTCCGGCAAGAACTACGGCCGCGTGGTGTATGAGGGCCTCAAGGGCGGCCTCGACTTCATGAAGGACGACGAGAACATCAACTCGCAGCCCTTCATGCACTGGCGCGACCGGTTCC
>NZ_DAIQNN010000011.1:0-69556 GCF_036788415.1 Rubrimonas sp.
TGTGCTCGGGCCACATGCCGCAGGACGAGGAGAGCAAGCGCCTGCCCTTCGAGGCCGCGGCGGCGGGGGCGGCGGGGCTGGAGACGCTGCTGCCGGCGGCGCTGCGGCTGCATCACGCCGGGATCATGGGGCTGCCGGCGCTGTTCCGCGCGCTTTCGCTCAACCCGTCGCGGCTGCTGGGGCTCGAGACGGGGCGGCTGGCGCGCGGGGCGCCGGCCGATCTGGTGCTGTTCGACCCGGACGCGCCCCATGTGCTCGACCGCACCACGCTGCGCTCGAAGTCGAAGAACACGCCCTTCGACGGCGCGCGGATGACGGGCCGCGTGCTGCGCACGGTCGTGCGGGGGCGGACGGTGTTCGACCGCGCTGCGGAGGGTTGACCCGGTGTTTCACGACATTCTCGGCGTCGAGCGCGCCGCGCCCTGGCTCGCGCTGGCCTTTCTCATCGGCTATCTGCTCGGCGCGATCCCCTTCGGCGTGCTGGTGGCGAAGGCGCGGGGCCTGGGCGATCTGCGCGCGATCGGCTCGGGCAACATCGGCGCGACCAACGTGCTGCGCACCGGCGACAAAAAGGCGGCGGCGGCGACGCTGATCCTCGACGGCGCCAAGGGGGCGGTCGCGGTGCTGCTGCTCGCGGTCTGGGGGCCGGCGGCCTCGATGCTGGCCGGGCTCGGGGCGTTTCTGGGTCATCTGTTTCCGGTCTGGCTTCGGTTTCGCGGCGGCAAGGGCGTGGCGACGTTCATCGGGATCATGCTCGCGCTGCACTGGCCGACCGGGTCGATGGTCTGCGCGACATGGCTCGCGACGGCGGTTCTCACCCGCATCTCCTCGGCCTCGGCGCTGGCGGCGGCGGCCTTGGCCCCGGTCTGGCTGATCGTATTCGACCGTTGGGGCGAAGTGCTGCTCGCCTGCGTTCTGGCGGCGCTGATCTGGCTGAAGCACGAAGCCAACATTCGCCGCCTGCTGCGCGGCGAGGAGCCCCGCATCTCCTTCGGGCGCGCGCGTGGCTGAGCTGGCGGCGCTGCGGCTGGCGCGGTCGCGCAATGTCGGGCCGCGCACATTCGCCAGGCTGATGGCGCGCTTCGGCGACGCCGAGGCCGCGCTCGACGCGCTGCCCGAGATCGCCGCAGGCGCCGGGCTGAAGGGTGTCGAGGCCTTCCCCGAGGCGGACGCCCTGCGCGAGATCGAGGCGGGCGCGCGGGTCGGCGCCCGGTTTCTGATCGTCGGGAATGCGGGCTATCCGGCGGCGCTCGCCGAAATCCCCGATCCGCCGCCGGTCCTGTGGGCCTTGGGCGACCCGGCGCTGGCGGCGCGGCCCTGCGTCGCTGTGGTCGGCGCGCGCAACGCGTCGGCCTCGGGGCGGCGGATGGCGGGGATGCTGGCGCGCGGCCTCGGCGCGCAGGACTTCGCCGTCGTCTCGGGCCTCGCGCGCGGGATCGACGCGGCGGCGCACGAGGCGGCGCTCGAGACCGGGACCGTCGCCGTGCTGGCGAGCGGCGTCGACGTGATCTACCCGCCCGAGCATGACGCGCTGGCCGCGCGCATCGCCGAGGCGGGCCTCATCCTGTCGGAGGCCGCGATGGGCGAAGCGCCGACCGCCCGCGCCTTTCCGCGGCGCAACCGGATCGTCTCGGGGCTTTCGGCGGGGGTGGTGCTGGTCGAGGCGGCGGAGCGG
Organism: Rubrimonas sp.; assembly: GCF_036788415.1. Lineage (NCBI taxonomy): Bacteria > Pseudomonadati > Pseudomonadota > Alphaproteobacteria > Rhodobacterales > Paracoccaceae > Rubrimonas > Rubrimonas sp. The sequence goes on from NZ_DAIQNN010000011.1 coordinate 1,676, forward strand.
TCGGGCAGCCTGATCACCGCGCGCATGGCGCTGGAGCAGGGGCGCGAGGCGATGGCGGTCCCCGGCTCGCCGCTCGACCCCCGGGCCGCTGGCTGCAACGCGCTGATCCGCGAGGGCGCGGCGCTGATCCGCTCGACCGAGGACGTGGTCGAGGCGCTCGGCGCGCCGGCGTCGCGGGCGCCCGCGGCCCGTAGCGCGGCGGCGCCGGCGCGCCCCGTCCCCGCGCCCGCCGCGGCGCCGGCGGCGTCCGGGTCCGCGCTGCTCGACCTGCTCGGATCCGCCCCGGTCGCTTTCGACGCTCTGGCCGAGGCGTCCGGCCTCGGCGCCCGCGAACTGTCGGCGGCGCTGCTCGATCTGGAGCTCGAAGGGACGGTGACGCGCCTGCCGGGGGACCTGTTCGCCCGCGCGCCCTCCCCGCGGTGAAAGACCGGTTCCAGCGCCGCAGACCCTGTGCGCGGGGCCTTGGCTGCGCTAGAAACCCGATGAGTCGAGGGCGCGAGCGCCTGTCACCGCTGTCCGGGAGATCTGCATCATGGACGCTTCCCTGCGCGACGCGCGCTTCTTCACCGACACGCTGCACGCCCGCGATCCCGAGCTCGCCGCCGCGATGGACGCCGAACTCGGCCGCCAGCGCGACGAGATCGAGCTGATCGCCTCGGAGAACATCGTCAGCCGCGCCGTTCTGGAAGCCCAGGGCGGCGTGATGACCAACAAATACGCCGAAGGCTATCCGGGCCGGCGCTATTACGGCGGCTGCCAGCATGTGGACGTGGCCGAGAGCCTCGCCATCGAGCGCGCCTGCAAACTGTTCAACTGCGGCTTCGCGAACGTCCAGCCGCATTCCGGCGCGCAGGCCAATCAGGCGGTGTTCCTTGCGCTCCTTCAGCCCGGCGACACGTTCATGGGGCAGGATCTGGCGAGCGGCGGGCACCTGACCCACGGCGCGGCGCCCAACCAGTCCGGCAAGTGGTTCGATGCGGTGCAATACGGCGTCACCCGCGACACCAACCTGCTCGACTACGACGCGATCGAGGCGGCGGCGCTGGCGTGCGAGCCCAAGCTGATCATCGCCGGCGGCTCGGCGATCCCGCGCATCATCGACTTCGCCCGCTTCCGCGCGATCTGCGACAAGGTCGGCGCGTTGCTGATGGTCGACATGGCGCATTTCGCCGGGCTGGTCGCGGGCGGGCAGTATCCCAACCCGCTGGAGTTCGCGGATGTGGCGACCACGACCACCCACAAGACGCTCCGCGGCCCGCGCGGCGGCATGATCCTGACCAACCGCGAGGATCTGGCCAAGAAGTTCAACTCCGCCGTCTTCCCCGGCCTTCAGGGCGGCCCGCTGATGCATGTGATCGCCGGCAAGGCGGTGGCCTTCGGCGAGGCCCTGCGCCCCGAATTCCGCGCCTATGCCGCGCAGGTGATCCGCAACTGCCAGGCGATGGGCGAGGAGCTGGTCGCGGGCGGGCTCGCGCTGGTGACGGGCGGCACCGACACCCACCTCGTGCTCGTGGATCTGCGCCCCAAGGGCGTGACCGGCGCCGCCACCGAGAAGGCGCTCGGCCGCGCCCACATCACCTGCAACAAGAACGGCGTCCCCTTCGACCCCGAAAAGCCGACGGTGACCTCGGGCGTGCGGCTCGGCTCGCCTGCGGGCACCACCCGCGGCTTCGGCGAGGACGAGTTCCGCGAGATCGGGCGGCTGATCGTCGAAGTGGTGGACGGCCTCGCCGCCAATGGCGAAGAGGGCAATGGCGCTGTCGAGGCCGCGGTGAAGGCCAAGGTGCAGGCGCTGTGCGACCGCTTCCCGATCTACGAGGCGCTGTGAGCCTGCGCCGCGCGCTGAGGGCCGCGGCCTTCGGAGCGGCGGCGCTGGCGCTCGCCGCCTGCGCGGGCCGCCCCGATCTCGCGGACTACGCCGAGGCCGGCCCGCCCTTCGCGCCGGAGGTGTTCTTCGACGGCGAGCTGACCGCCTGGGGTCTCTTTCAGGACCGCTTCGGCGAAGTCCGCCGCAGCTTCGTCGTCGACATCGACGGGGACTGGGACGGCGAGACGCTGACGCTCGACGAGCGCTTCACCTATGAGGACGGCTCGACCGAGCGGAGGGTGTGGTCGCTGCGCAAGACCGGCCCGACGACCTGGGCCGGCTCGGCGGAGGGCGTGATCGGGCAGGCCACCGGCGAGACGCGCGGCAACGCCTTCACCTGGGCCTACGAGATCGACCTGCCGACGCCGGACGGCGTGCTGAACGTGTCGATCGAGGACTGGATCTGGGGCATGGACGGGCGCGTGGCGATCAACCGCGCCTATGTCGACAAGTTCGGCGTCGAGATCGGCCAGCTCAGCATCTTCTTCCTGCGCGACGCGGCGCTAGAGGGGTAGCGGCGCAGCCGGAGGTCGCCGCGAGTGTCCCCCGTGCGTCAGCCCTGCGCCCCGATCTCCGCAAGCGCCGCTTGCGTGGAGGCGAGCAGCGGCTCCAGCCGCCCCGTCTCGCGCGCGGCGAGCGACTTCTCCGTCTCGCCGACATAGCCGCGCCTCAGCGGGACCGCGTCGCGCTCGCGCCCGAGCTGGAGTTGCGCGACGCAGGACGAGCCGTGGCGGAACGCTCCTTCGCTCGCGGCGAGATAGAACTCCCACATCCGCTTGAACCGGTCGTCATAGGCGGGGGGCAGCGCGTGCGCGGTCGCGAGGAAATTCTCGCGCCAGACCCGCAGCGTGTCGGCGTAATGCACGCGCCAGATTTCGACGTCGAGCGTCCACAGCCCGGTGGTCTCCACCGCCGCCAGCATCTCCGACATCGACGGCGCATAGCCGCCGGGGAAGATGTGCTTGCGGATGAAGGGGCCGGTCACGCCGGGCGGGGATTTTGTCGAGATCGAGTGGATCAGCGCCACGCCGCCGGGGCCGAGGCGGTCGCGGACGGTCAGGAAATACTCCGGCAACCGTCCGACGCCGACATGTTCCAGCATCCCCACCGACACCACCCGGTCGAAGCGCTCCGCCACCGCGCGATAGTCGCACAGCCGGAACTCCACCCGGTCGGCCAGCCCCGCCGCCTGCGCCCGCGCCTGCGCGACCTGCAGCTGCGCCGGCGACAGGGTCACTCCCACCACCCGCGCCTCGCAGATCGCGGCGAGGTAGAGCGCCATGCCCCCCCAGCCGCAGCCGATGTCGAGCACCCGCATCCCCGGCGAAAGCGCGAGCTTGGCGGCGATGCGGCGCTTCTTGGCGGTCTGCGCCTCCTCCAGCGTCTCGACGCCTTCGGACCAGTAGGCGCAGGAATACTGCATGTCGCGGTCGAGCATCCGCGCGTAGAGGTCCTCGCCGATGTCGTAATGCGCCCGCGCGTTGCGGCTGGCGCGGGCCAGCGTGTTGTCGGTCAGGAACCGCCGTCCGCGCCGCGCCAGCGTCCGCCAGAAGATCTGGCTCGGCGTCAGGTCGAAGGCGCGCTTGTTGACGTAGAACACCTCGAGCAGATTGGCGACCGACCCTTCCTCCATGGTCAGCGCGCCGTCCATGAAGGCTTCGGCGGCGTTCAGTTCGGGATTGAGGAAAATCCGCCAGTCGAAGGCCGGGTCGGAGATGCGGATCGCGGCGGACGGCCCGTCGCCGTCGCCGAACTCATGGCGTTCGCCCTGCGGCCCCGTGACGGTCAGCCGCCCCTTGCGGACCGCTCGGGCGAGCAGTTTCGGCAGAAAGCGCATCGCGCCCCCCTTGCGCGCCGTTCTTCCGGCGCGCGTCGCCTCAGGCGCCGAGCCCGTCGAGATCGGCGATGAAGCGGTCGATGTCGCCGCCGCGCCGCTCGACCATCGCCGCGAACTCCTCGCGCTGCGAGATCGACAGCGACACGCCCTCGGCGATCAGATCCACCAGCTGCGGCCGCCCCGAGCGGTCGTCGACCAGCCATTCCACGGTGATGTCGGCGGCGCTGGGGGATTTCAGCAGGCTGCGCACCAGCACGCCCTTGCGCCCGACGTCCTGCGATCCGACGACTTCGATCACCTGACCGGAATACTCGCCGACCCGCGCCGCATAGACCCGCGCGGCGTAGTTCTCGAAGGCGCTCACGAAGCGGGCCTGTTGCGCCGGGTCCATCTGCCGCCAGTTCACCCCCATTGTGAAGCGCGCGATCGCGTCGAGCGCCGCCTTCTCGCGCAGGAAGCGCAGGAACTCGTCGGCGCGCGCGCCCTGCCGCGCGTCGCGGCGCACGATTTCGGTGGCCTCGTCGATCAGGGCGCGGATGAAGCGCTCGGCTTCGGCGGGGGCGAGCGCAGCGGCGGGGCGGGCGATCAGCGCTGCGGCGCCGGTCGCCCCGAGTGCGAGCGCGTCGCGGCGGGTGAGCGGTGTCGGCATGGTCATTCGTCCTCGTCGAAGATGTCGGGCAGCGCGCCCGGGTCGGTCTCGCCGCCGCCGACTGCGCGCCGCCGCGCCTGCACATAGGCCGACCGCACGGTGGCGTAGCTGTCGGGCGAGTCGTAGAACAGCGTCTGGAACAGCTCGTCGTTTCGGCTGCGCAGGTCGACGATCGGAAGGCCGAGCCGCGCCGCCTCGATCGCCACCTCGTCCGAGATCGCGATGAAGTTGAACGGATCGATGGCGAAGTCGACGCCCAAGCCGACCGAATCGCGCGCCGTGGACGGCCCGAGGAGGGGCAGCATCACGAAGACGCCCTCGCCCGCGCCCCAGCGCGCGAGCGTCTTGCCGAAATCGTTGGGCTGGTAGGGCAGGCCGAGCTCGGTCGCCGGGTCGAGCACGCCGGCCCCGAGCGCGGTGTTCGCGACGAAGCGCAGCACCGTCTCGCCGGCGCCTTCCAGATCGCCCTGAAGCACGTAGTTGACCGCGTCGACCGGCAGCCGCAAATGGCGATCGAGGTTGTAGATCAGATGCTTGAACAGCGCCGGCGTCACCGCGTCATAGGCCTGAGAGGCCGGGCGGATCAGCACCTGGTCCCAGCCGCGGTTGAACTCGTGGATGTCGCGGTTGAGCCGTTCATAGGGGTCCGCGATCAGCGCGCCCTCCGGGGCCGCCGCCGTGCATCCGCCCAGCGCCGCCGCAACCAGCGCCGCCGCCATTTTCGCCGCGACCCGACCGCTCCGCATCGCTCAACCCCCGCGCGACCCTGCAGCACGCCGTTTGCTGCGCATGAGGGAACCTACGACAAGTCCGGGGCTGCGCAAGGCGCCCGGACGCATCCGTCGGCGCGCTGTGGCGAAGATGAGTCCCTCGCCGCGAAAAATGGCGCCCCGCGAAAAATGGTGCTAGAGGCGCTGCGATCAGCGGTCGCGGGCCGCGTGAGCGAGGACGCGGGAGATGCGGGCGAGAGCGATGATCGGCAGGCCGGAGTTGCGCGGCGCGCTGGGCGCCTCGCGCGCCCTGTTCGTCAATGTCGGGCTGTTCAGCGTGTTCGTGAACCTGCTGATGCTGACCGGCCCGATCTTCATGCTGCAGGTCTACGACCGCGTTCTGGCGAGCGGGTCGGAGGCGACGCTGGCGACCCTGTTCCTGCTGATCACCGCGCTGTTCGGCCTGATGGGGGTGCTCGACTTCGCCCGCACCCGGGTGCTGGCGCGCGTCGGCGCGCGCTTTCAGGCGCTGCTCGACCGGCGGGTCTTCGAGGCGGTGCTGCGGCGGTCGATCTCGCCCGACGAGCGCGGCAGGCATGCGAGCGGCATGCGCGACCTCGAGGCGATCCAGCGCGCGCTGTCGGGGCCTGCGCCCTTCGCCTTCTTCGACGCGCCCTTCGCGCCGCTGTTTCTGGCGGCGATCTTCCTGTTCCACTGGTCGCTGGGCCTGCTCGCAATTTGCGGGGGTCTCGTGCTGTTCGTGATCGCACTTCTGAACGAGCGCCGCTCGCGCGAGCCGATGATGGCCGCAGCCGAGGCTTCCGCGCGCTCCGAGGGCTTCGCCGAGACGTTGCGGCGCGAGGGCGAGACCGTTCAGGGGCTGGGCATGCGCGGCGCGGCGATCGCGCGCTGGGGCAAGCTGCGCGACGACACGCTCGGCGCCCAGATCGCCGCGTCGGACGCGACGGGCGGCTACGCGATCACCTCGAAGACCCTGCGCTTCTATCTGCAATCGGCGATGCTCGGGCTCGGCGCGCTGCTCGCGATCGAGCAGATCATCTCGCCGGGGATGATGATCGCGGCGTCGATCCTGATGGGCCGGGCGCTGGCCCCTGTCGAGCAGGCCATCGCGCAATGGTCGGTGATGCAGCGCGCCTTCAAGGGCTGGACGTCGCTGGCCGAGCTTCTGGAGAAGACCCCGCCGCCCGAAAGCCGCACCGAACTGCCGACGCCGCACGGCCATCTCGAGGCGCAGGGTGTGACCGTGGTCGCGCCGGGAGCGACCGCGCCGACGATCCGCAACGTCTCCTTCAAGATCGGCCCCGGTCAGGCGCTGGGGGTGATCGGCCCCTCGGCATCGGGCAAGTCGACGCTGGCCAAGGCGCTGGCGGGCGTCTGGCGGCCCTACGCCGGCGCGATCCGGCTCGACGGCGCGGCGCTCGACCAGTTCGAGGACGACGCGCGGGGCCGGCACATCGGTTATCTGCCGCAGGAAGTCGCGCTGTTCGACGGCACGGTCGCCGAGAACATCGCCCGCATGGCCGAGCAGGTCGACGACGCGGCGGTGGTGCTCGCCGCCCAGCGCGCCGGCGCGCACGAGATGATCCTGAACCTGCCCAAGGGGTACGACACGATGATCGGACCGGGCGGCGGCAACCTGTCCGGCGGTCAGCGTCAGCGCTTGGCGCTGGCGCGCGCGCTCTATGGCGATCCGGCGGTGGTGATCCTCGACGAGCCGAATTCGAACCTCGACGCGCAGGGCGAGCAGGCGCTGGTCGCCGCCATCGCCGATCTGCGCAAGCGCGGGCGCGCTGCCGTGGTGATGGCGCATCGGCCTTCGGCGATCTCCGCCTGCGACATGCTGCTGATGCTGGAAAAGGGTGCGCCGCGCGCCTTCGGCCCCAAGGATCAGGTGCTGCGCGAGACCACCGCCAACTATCCCCAACTCGTCGGCGGCGCGCCGGCCCAACCCGCCCAGTCCGCCCAGTCCGCCCAGTCCGCCCAGTCCGCTGCGAAGCCCTCGGCCCAGGGGCCCGTTCAGGCCACGGCGCGCCTCGGCGAATCTATGACCGCCCGCGTCGCGCCGGTCGCGCCCGGCCCGAGCCGCCCCGGAGGACAAGCCGAATGACCGCCCAGCTCAGACTTGAGGGCCCCAGGAACCCGACGGCGCGCTGGAGCGCCGGGCGCTATGTCGCGATCGGGCTGATCGGCGTCGTCGTGCTGGTGTTCGGGCTCGGGGCCTGGTCGGCCTTCGCCTCGATCGCCGGCGCGGTCGTCTCGCCGGGTCGGCTCAAGGTCGAAGTCAACCGGCAGGTCGTGCAGCACCTCGAAGGCGGCGTCGTCTCCGAGATCGCGGTCGAGGAGGGCCAGCAGGTGCAGGCCGGCGAGATCGTGATGCGCCTCGACAGCTCGCGCCCGCGCGCCGAACTCGCCATCATCGAGAGCCAGCTCTTCGAGACGATGGCGCGCATCGCCCGGCTCGAAGCGCAGATCGCGGGCTTCGACGCGCCGAATTTTCCGGCGGAGCTTCAGGAGGTCGCCGCCGCCCGTCCGGAGGTCGAGGCGCTCGTCGACGGGCAGCGCCGGCTGTTCGACGCCCGCCGCGACACGGTGGAGCGCGAGACCGAGCAGCTGCGCGAGCGCCAGACCCAGATCGCCGAGGAGATCGCCGGCGCCGAATCGCAGCGCGAGAGCCTGTCGATCCAGCTCGGCTTCATCCAGCAGGAGCTGACCGACCAGCGCAGCCTGCTCGAACGCGGCCTGACGCAGGCGAGCCGGGTGCTGGCGCTCGAACGCGAGAAGGCCCGGCTCGACGGTCAGACCGGCGCGCTGACCGCCCAGATCGCGCAGGCGCGCGGGCGCATCACCGAGATCGACATCCAGATCACCGGTCGCGACGCGACGCGGCTGGAGGAGGCCATCGGCGAACTTCGAGACCTCAAGACCCGCGAGGCGGAGCTGCGCGAGCGCCGCCTCTCGGCGCAGGAGACCCTCGACCGACTCGACATCCGCGCGCCCCGCTCCGGGATCGTGCTCGGCAAGACCGTGTTCACCGTCGGCGCCGTGATCCGGCCCGCCGAGCCGGTGATGTACATAGTGCCGACCGAGGAGGCGCTGGTGGTCGAGACCCGCATCGACACCACCAGCATCGATTCGGTCTATCCCGGCCAGCCGGCGCGGCTTGTGTTCAGCGCCTTCAACACCCGCACCACGCCGGAGCTTTTCGGCACGGTCGGCCGCGTCTCGCCCGACGCGCTGACCGACGAGGCGACGGGGATGAGCTACTACACCGCCGAGATCGACATCGAGGACTCCGAACTCGCCAAGCTGGAGGGGTTGAAGCTGATCGCCGGCATGCCCGTCGAGGCTTTCATCCAGACCGGCGAGCGCTCGCCGCTGAGCTACATGCTCAAGCCCATGACCGACTTCTTCGAACGCTCGATGCGCGAGCAGTGACCCCCTCACGGAGACCCCAGACCATGCCCGGCGCCATCGACGCCCGCCTCGCCGAACTCGGCGAAACCTTGCCCGACGCGCCTGCGCCGGCGGCCAACTACGTCCCCTGGGTGCGCTCGGGACCGCTGCTGTTCGTCTCCGGGCAGATCTCGATGGATGCGGGCGGGATCGTGAAGGGCCTGCTCGGCGCCGACATGAGCGTCGAACAGGGCGCGGCGGCGGCGAAGCTCTGCGCGCTCAGCCTGCTGGCGCAGGCGCGCGCCGCCTGCGAGGGCGATCTCGACCGGGTGCGCCGGGTGGTCAAGCTGACCGCCTTCGTCAACTCCGCGCCCGGCTTCTCGGACCAGCCGAAAGTCGTCAACGGCTGTTCGGACTTCCTGGTCGCTGTGTTCGGCGAGGCGGGGCGGCATGCGCGCTCGGCGGTGGGCGCGGCGCTGCCCTTCGGCGCCGCCGTCGAGATCGAGGCGATCTTCGAGATCGCATGACGCTTCCCCCGGGCTTTCTGCGCGCGCCCTTCGCCCATCGCGGCCTGCACGACCGGGCGGCGGGGCGCGTCGAGAACAGCCGCGCCGCAGCCGACGCGGCGGCGCGCGCGGGCTATGCGGTCGAAATCGACGTGCAGCTGTCGTCGGATGGCGAGGCGATGGTCTTCCATGACGCGACGCTGGAGCGGCTGACCGGCGCCGCAGGCCCGCTGCGCGCCCGCTCCGCCGCCGAGTTGTCGCGCCTGCCCTTGCGCGACGGCGCCGAGACGATCCCGACGCTCGCGGAGATCCTCGCCGTGCTCGACGGGCGGACGCCGCTCGTCGTGGAGGTGAAGGATCAGGGCGGCGCGCTGGATGGGCGCGGGGTCGGGCCGCTGGAGGCGCGGGTGGCGGCGTTGCTGGCGGCGTATCCGGGGCCCGTCGCCGTGATGTCGTTCAACCCGGCCTCCGTCGCGGCCCTGCGCGACGCAGCCCCCGCTCTCGCCCGCGGCCTTGTCGCCGGGGCGCCCGAGGTCTTCGCCGAGGACGGCGCCGCCTCTGAGCGCTGCGAGGCCCTCGCCGCGCTGGAGGATTTCGCGGCGGTCGGCGCCTGTTTCGTCTCCTACGACGCCCGCGCGCTGCCTCAACCGCGCGTCGCCGCCCTGCGCGCAGCCGGGGCGGGCGTTCTGAGCTGGACGATCCGCACGCCGGCGCAGGCCGCGCAGGTCGCCCCGCATGTCGATGCGATCACCTTCGAGGGCTTCCTTCCGGCGCCCGGCCCAACCGGGGCCCGTTGACGCGCCGCCCCGTCGCGCCATCCTCATCCGGGTGGCGAGGGGAGGCGGCGATGGCGGACGGCGCGGAGCGGGAGAGCATCGTCATCGAGACGCGCGAGAGCGTCGGAGAGCTCGCCCCCGGAGACTGGGACGCCTGCGCTGCCCCCGAAGCCGCCGATGGCGGCCATCCGCGCGACCCGTTCGCGACGCACCGCCTCCTGAGCGCGCTGGAACGCAGCGGATCGGTCGGCGGGCGGACCGGCTGGACGCCCCGCCCGCTGCTCGCCCGCGCCGGGGACGGTCGGCTGCTGGGCGTCGCGCCGCTCTACCTCAAGAGCCACAGCCAGGGAGAATACGTCTTCGATCATGCTTGGGCGCATGCGTGGGAGCGCGCGGGCGGCGACTATTATCCCAAGCTGCAATGCGCCATCCCCTTCACCCCCGCCACGGGCCGGCGCTGGCTGACCCGCCCCGGCCCCGAGGCGGAGATCGCGGCGGATGCGCTGCTGCAGGGCGCGGTGGAGCTCGCCGCGCGCAACCGGCTGTCCTCGCTGCACGTCACCTTCTGCACCGAAGCCGAGTGGCGGCGCGGCGGCGAGCTTGGCCTGCTGCAACGACAGGACCAGCAGTTCCACTGGGAGAATCGGGGCTACGGCGCTTTCGACGATTTCTTGGCCGATCTCGCAAGCCGCAAGCGCAAGCAGCTGCGCAAGGAGCGCGAAACGGCCGTCGCGGGCGGCGTCGAGATCGTCCGGCTGACGGGCGACGCCATCGAACCCGAGCATTGGGAGGCGTTCTGGCGCTTCTATCAGGACACCGGCGCGCGCAAATGGGGCCGACCCTATCTGACCCGCGCCTTCTTCGAGGAAGCGCAGACGCATCTGCGCGACGACGTCCTGCTGGTCATGTGCCGGCGTGCGGGGCGGTGGATCGCCGGCGCGCTGAACTTCATCGGACGCGAGACGCTGTTCGGCCGATACTGGGGCTGCGTCGAGGAGCATCCCTGCCTGCATTTCGAGACCTGCTACTATCAGGCCATCGAGGCGGCGATCGAGCTCGGTCTCGCCCGCGTCGAGGCGGGCGCGCAGGGCGCGCACAAGCTCGCCCGCGGCTATCTGCCGAGCCCGACCTACAGCCTGCACTGGATCGGCGACCGGGGCTTTCGCGCCGCCGTCGCAGACTATCTGCGCCGCGAGCGCGAGGCCGTGAGCGAGGAGATCGAATTCCTCCTCGAGCGCGGCCCGTTCCGCAAGGAGGGATGATGGCCGACCGTCTGACCGACGCCGAGCGGGCCGCGGCGCTTTCCGAACTCGCCGCTTCGGGCTGGGTCCACGATCCGGGCCGCGACGCGATCTCGCGCGGCTTCCGCTTCCGCGACTTCTCCGAGGCCTGGGGCTTCATGAGCCGCGCCGCGCTCGCGGCCGAGAAGCTCGACCACCACCCCGAATGGCGCAACGTGTATCGCGACGTCGAGGTGACGCTCACCACCCATGACGCCGGCGGGCTGACGGAGCTCGACCTCCGCCTCGCCCGCGCGATGGACGCGCTTGTCTGAGCGTCACTCGGGCTTGCAGATCTCGCCCGCCGCGATCGCCGACGCCGTGCGCGCTGCAAGCCCCAAGATCAGCGCAGCCAGCGCGACCCACAGCCCGTAGCCGATCCAGGCGAAAACCGCCGAGCCGGTCTTTTCGGCGTAGAGGAAGGTCGAGATCGTCAGCGCCGCCACCGGGAAGGACAATGCCCACCACGACAGCGCGAAGGGCAGTTTCGAGAGCTTCACGGACTGGGTCGCGACGATCCCAAGGAAGACGAAGCCGAGATAGAAGGTTATCCGCGCGAAGGCGTCGATCTCGCCGCCGAGCTTGATCCAGGCGATGAAGGCGACGGCGGGCGGGGCGATGAGGATCATCAGGGTCGGCGCCAGCCGGCCCGGCAGCGGATCGTGGAACACCAGCCGGTTGAACACCAGCGTCAGCAGCACCAGCCAGAACAGCAGCCCCGCCGAATAGAACAGCCAGGACAGCTCCACGAAGCCGAGCTGCGCGCCCGCGACCGGCGCCACGATGTTGCCAACGGCGGGAATGAACCACGCCGGGTTGAGGTGGACGTGCTGGAACGGGCGATGGCCGATCCAGTTCGCCACCACCGCCAGCATCAGCCCCGCCTGCGCCGCCGCCCCCGCGAGCCACACCACCCGAGCCAGCGCGGGCGCGATGGGCGCGAGGATCGTCGCGAGCAGCAGAAGCGAAATCGAAATCGCGGGAAAGAAGGCGATGCGGATCGGGTGCGCCCATTCCGCGCGCACCGACGGCCCATGCGCCGCCGCCTTGGTCGCATAGAGCGCGGCGATGGCGAGAAAGGCGACCGCCGCCGCCGCGCCGATCCCGTCGGAGAGCGCTGGGCCCAGATGCAGCGCATGCTCGCCCGCCCGCGTGGCCAGCGCGAAGCCGCTCAGCCCCATGACGATGGCGAAGAAGGAGATGGGGAATTCGGCGAGCCTTGAGTGCTGCGGCGCAGCGATGTCGGTCATGGCGCGATGTCCTGCGAAAGGTGCGACGGGGCGGGCCGGCGCAAAGCCGACTCTTCCATTCAGATTTGCCGCGCTTCGCCGCGCGACGGAATGATCCATGTCAATTCCGCGCAGCGCAGGACGCTGTAAACCTCGTCAAAGCGGCCAACCGGAAGCGCCTTTTTGACGAGGGGGAGGAGCGCGCGATGCATCTGACGATCAGGTCGAACCATGCGATGCGCCTGCTGATGTATTGCGGTCTCAATCACGGGCGGGTCACCCCCGCCGCCGAGATCGCGCGCGCCTGCAACTCGTCCGAGGCGCATCTGGGCAAGATCGCCAACTGGCTCGCCCAGCACGGCTATGTCGAGACGGTCCGCGGGCGCGGCGGCGGCGTGCGGCTGACGCGGGCGCCCTCGGAGATCAGCGTCGGCGAGATCGTGCGCGGCACCGAGACCGGCTCGTGCATCGTCGAATGCCACGACGCCGAGACCAACACCTGCCCGCTGCGCGACGCCTGCAAGTTCCGCGGCGTGCTGGAAGGCGCGATGGGGGCGTTCCTGAAGGTGCTCGACACCTATACGCTCGCCGATCTGATCGAGGACGGCGACGATCTGCGCCGCCTGATGGGTCTGGAGCCCACCGAGCAGATGATCGCGGCGCAGTAGCGCCGCCCGCCGCGCGTCCGTCCTGTCGGAAAACTGTCACGCGCCCCTGTTAGGAGCGTCGGGCGGAATTCCAGCAGGAAGGACCACCGGATGACCATCCCCACGCTCGCGCGCCTCGGCGCCGCCGCGCTCCTCGCCCTCCTCGCGCAAGGGGCGCTCGCCCAGCCCACGGGCAAACTCGTACTCTACACCTCGCAGCCCAACGAGGACGCGCAGCGGACTGTGGACGCCTTCATGGCGGCCCATCCCGGCGTCGAGGTCGAATGGGTGCGCGACGGCACCACCAAGATCATGGCGAAGCTGCGCGCGGAGATCGCCGCCGGCGCGCCCCAGCCCGACCTGCTGCTGATCGCCGACACGGTGACGATGGAGGGGCTCGAGGCCGAGGGTCTGCTGCTGTCCCATCCCGAAGCCGACGTGTCGGCCTACGAGGCCGGGCTGATGGACCCCGAGGGCCATTACTTCTCGACCAAGCTGATCACCACCGGCATCGCCTACAACCCCGCCGCGCCGCTGAAGCCGACTTCCTACAAGGACCTGCTTGCGCCGGAGGCGACGGCGGCGATGACCATGCCGTCGCCGATGACCTCGGGCGCCGCGACCATCCACATGGTCTCCATCGCCGGGCACCCCGATCTCGGCTGGGACTATTACGCGAAGCTCGCGAAACAGGGCGCGCTCGCGCAGGGCGGCAATGGCGGCGTGCTGAAGTCGATCGCCGGCGGCGAGAAGCTCTACGGCTTCCTCGTGGACTTCCTCGCCATCCGCGAGAAGGCCAAGGGCGCGCCGATCGAGTTCGTCTTCCCCGAGGAGGGCGTGTCGGCGGTGACCGAGCCGGTCGCGATCCTCTCCACCGCGAAGAACCCCGACGCGGCCAAGGCCTTCGTCGATTTCCTGATCTCGCCGGAAGGCCAGACGCTCGCCGCCGAGATGGGCTATCTGCCGGCGCATCCCGACGTGGCGCCGCCCGCGGGCTTCCCCGACCGCGCGCAGATCAGGCTGCTGCCCTTCGATCCGGCGAAGGCGCTGGCCGAGGACGAGGCCAACAAGCTGCGCTTCACCGAGATGTTCGGCGGCTGACGCGACGCCGCGCCCGCCGGTCTCCGGCGGGCGCTGATCTCATGCGCGCGCGCCTCGCCCGCTCCGTCGCCGAACCGCTGACGCTGGCGCTATTGCTCGCCGCGACGGTGGCGCTGTGCGCCCTGCCGCTGGCGCTGGTGGCGCGGCTCGGCTTCGCGCCCGAGGGCGCGCCGAGCCTCGCGCCGCTGCTGCGCGCGCTCGAATCGCGGGCGGTGACGACCGCGCTGTGGAACTCGCTCGAAAGCGGGCTGATCTCGGCGGCGGTGGCGACGGCGGCGGGACTGGGGCTCGCGCTGCTCGTCGGGCTGACGGATGTGCGGGGCAAGGGGCCGCTGGTGTTCCTGATCCTGCTGCCGATGATGATCCCGCCGCATGTGACGGCGATCGCGTGGATTCAGGCGCTCGGGCCGTCGAGCCCGCCCTTGCAGGCGCTCGGCCTGGCCCCGCCCATCGGGTCGACGCATCCGCTCTATTCGCGCGAAGGCGTGATCGCGCTGCTCGCGGCGCAGCACATGCCGCTGGCGTTCCTCGTGCTGCGCGCGGCGCTGCGCACGCTGCCGCGCGAGATGTCCGACGCCGCGCGGGTCTGCGGCGCGGGGCCCCTGACGATGCTGCGCCGGATCGCCGCGCCGCTGCTCGCGCCGGCGCTGATCGCGGCCTTCGCGCTCGCCTTCGTCTCGGCGCTCGGCAATTTCGGGATACCCGCGCTGCTGGGCGTGCCGGGGCGCTACACCACTCTGCCGGTGCTGATGTGGCAGCGGCTCGCGAGTTTCGGGCCGGAGGCGCTGGGCGATCTGGCGGTGATCGCGACGCTGCTGGGGCTGGTGGCGGTCGCGGCGGTGACGACGCAGATGGCGCTGGCGCGCCGGGCGCGATCGGCGCTGATCGGCCCGCCGCAGGCCGCGCTCGCGCTGCGGCTCGGGCGGGCGCGGCCCGTCGCCGAAGCCGGCCTCTGGGTGGTGGTGGCGGCCCTGCTGGTCATGCCGCTCGGGGCGCTGACGGCGACCGCGCTCTCGCCGACCTACGGCGTGAAGCTCACGTCCGAAACGCTGACCTTCGAGCATTTCCGCGAAGTGCTGTTCGCGCAGAGCGTCACCGCGCGCGCCTTCGCCAATTCGGGCTTCGCGGCGGGCGCCGCTTCTGCGGCGCTGGCGGCGGCGGCGGTGGGGCTGGGCTATTTCCTGACGCGCCCCGCCGGGCTCGCGCGCCGCGCCGCGGGCGGGGCGGCGACGCTCGCCGAGATCGCCTACGCCGTGCCGGGGCTGGTGATCTCGGTCGCCTTCATTCTGGCGTTCCTCAAGCCGCTGCCGATCCTCGGCGTCTCGCTCTACGGCACGATCTGGATCATCCTGCTGGCCTATCTCGCCGCCTTCTTCGCCATCGCGCTGAAGCCCGTCGGCGCCGCCTACGCCCAGCTCGACCCGGCTCTGGACGACGCCGCGCGGGTGTGCGGCGCGGGGTTCGGGCGGCGGATGCGGCGCATCTTCCTGCCGCTGACCGCGCCGGCGGCTGCGTCGGGGGCGATCCTCGTCTTTCTGACCGCCTATAACGAGGTCACGGTGTCGGCGCTGCTGTGGTCGCGCGGTACCGAGACGATCGGCACCGCGATCTTCAACTACGAGGATGGCGGCTACACCACCCTGGCCGCCGCGATGGCGACGCTGACCGTGTTCGCCACCGTCGCGCTGATGCTGACGCTGGACCTGCTCGGCCGCCGCGCCCCGCCCGGGGTCGTGCCGTGGCGCGACTGAAGCGGTAGGGGTTTGAACCGCGGCGGGGGAGCCTCTAGGTTGCGCCGGGACCGCTCCCCTCTCGCGAAAGCCCCGCCGATGCATTTCCCGCTCGACCTCGCCGACCGCCTGCTCGACGCCGCCCGCGCCGCCGGGGCCGACGCCGCCGACGCCCTCGTGATGCGCAGCGCCGATCTTGGCGTCGCGGTGCGCGGCGGCGCGCTCGAGGAGGCCGAGCGAGCCGAGAGCGTCGATTTCGGGCTGCGCGCCTTCGTGGGCCGCCGGCAGGCTTGCGTCTCCGCCTCCGATCCCCGCCCCGAGACGCTGCGCGCGCTGGCCGAGCGCGCCGTCGCCATGGCGCGCGAAGCCCCGGAGGACCCGTATTGCGGCCTGCTGGAGCCGGGAGAGCTGGGCGCCCCGGACATGGCCGGGTTCGCCGCGGCCGAGGCCGCGCCGCCCGATCCCGCGCGGTTGCAGACCCTGGCGCTGGAGGCGGAGGCGGCGGCGCTCGCGCATCCGGGCGTGTCGCAGGTCGACAGCGCCTCGGCGAGCTGGCGGCGCGCCGAGATCGCGCTGGCGGCGACCAACGGCTTTCGCGGCGCCTATGCGCGCGACGGGGCGTCGCTCGCCGTCTCGGCCATCGCGGGCGAAGGGCTCGGGATGCAGAGCGACTACGACTATGCGGCGCGCCGGCGGCTCGACGATCTGCCGCCGCCCGCCGAGATCGGGCGCGAGGCGGCGGCGCGCGCAGTCGCCCGGCTCGGCGCGCGCAAGCCGCCGACGGGGGCGGTTCCGGTTGTCTTCGACCGTCGCGTCGCGCCCTCGCTGATCGGCCATGTGCTCGCTGCGATCAACGGCGCGTCGGTGGCGCGCGGCTCGAGCTGGCTCGCGAAGCGCATGGGCGAGCGCATCCTGCCCGGCTGGGCGGAGCTGCTGGAGGACCCGCTGGCGCCGGACGGCCCGTCCTCGCGGCCTTTCGACGGCGAGGGGATGGCCTCGCGCGCGGCGGCGATCCTGCGCGGCGGCGTGCTCGAGCGCTGGCTGCTCGACGCGGCCTCGGCGCGCCAGCTCGGGCTCGCGAGCACCGGCAATGCGCGGCGCGGCGTGTCGGCGCCGCCGAGCCCCGGCGCCACCAATGTTCGGCTCGGGCCTGGCGCCGCGAGCCGCGACGCGCTGATCGCCGACATCGAGCGCGGGCTGCTGGTGACCTCGCTGATGGGGTCGAGCGTCAACCCCACCACCGGCGCCTACAGCCGCGGCGCCTCGGGCTTCTGGATCGAGAACGGCCGGATCGCCCATCCGGTCGAAGAGGCGACCATCGCCGGCGCCCTGCCCGAATTCCTGCCGCGCATGGACGCCGCCGACGACCCCGACCCGTTCGTCTCGGTCTCCGTTCCGTCGCTGCGGGTGGAGGGTCTGGTTGTCGCCGGCGCCTGACGGCGTCGCCGAGCCCGCCGACGATCTGGCGCTGCTCGTCGCGGCGGTCGAGGCGGCGGGCGAGGGGGCGATGCGCTGGTTCGGGCGCGCCCCGCGCGTCTGGGACAAGGAGGGCGGCGCCGGCCCGGTCACCGAGGCCGACCTCGAGGCCGACGCGGCGCTGAAGGCCCGGCTGCGCGCGGCGCGCCCCGGTTACGGCTGGTTGTCCGAAGAGACCCCGGACGACCGCGCCCGGCTCGGCTGCGCGTCGGTGTTCGTGGTCGACCCGATCGACGGCACCCGCGCCTTCATCGCCGGCGAGACCGGCTGGTGCGTCGCGGCGGCGGTGGCGGCGCAGGGCGCGCCGGTCGCGGCGGCGGCGTTCTTTCCCGCGCTGGGGCGGCTTTACGCCGCGCGGGCGGGCGGCGGGGCCTCGCGCGACGGCGCGCCGATCCGCGCGGCGGAGGGTGCGCGGGCGGGGGGCGCGCTGGCGCTCGCCGCCTCGGCCCAGCTCGGGGCGGAGCACTGGCCGGGCGGCGCGCCGGCGCTGCGGCGCGCCTTCCGCCCCTCGATGATCCATCGCCTCTGCCTCGTCGCCGAGGGCGCTGCGGACGTGACGCTCAGTTTCCGGGAGCTGTGGGAATGGGACCTCGCCGCCGGCGCGTTGATCGCAGCGGAGGCGGGCTGCGTCGTGAGCGACGGGCGGGGTCGGACGCATAGCTACAACGCGCCCGATCCGCGCTCGGACGGGGTGATCGCCGCGCCGCCCGCGCTGCACGCCGAACTCGTGCGCCGCCGCCGCCCGCGCGGGGGCGATTGACCCTCCGGCGCGCGCCTCTATGGTGCGCGCGACCCTTTCGCGCGGAGGCCCGCCATGCCCGTCCGTCTGCATCTCGTCTTCGGCGGCGAGCTGAAGGACACGGCCCGCACCGAGTTCGCCGATCCCCACGCGATCGACGTGGTCGGCGTGTTCCCCAGCTACGCCGAAGCGCATGCTGCGTGGAAGCAGGCCGCGCAGCGCACCGTCGATCAGGCGACGACGCGCTACTTCATCGCCCATCTGCACCGGCTGCGCGACGAGGAGCTCGAGACCAGCGCCACCGAGGAACTCGGCTGAGCCGGCGCTCCATGAGACCGGGGCCGACACTGGCGCCCCGCCGCAGCCTCAAGGCGCTGCGCAGCGACCCGCTGGCGCGCGGCGCGCTCGCGCGGCTCGGCGCCGGCTATGTGGCCCTTTGCTGGCGCACGACGCGCTGGCGGATCGAGGGGCGGGCGCATCTCGACGACCTTCTGGCGCGCGGCGGGCCGATCATTCCCGCCTTCTGGCACGGGCGGCTGATCTTCTCGCCGCTCTGGGCGCCGCCGGGACGGCGCATCTTCGCGATGATCTCCAACAACCGCGACGGCGATCTGATCGCGGAGGTGGTCGGGCGCTTCGGGGTCGAGACCGTCCGGGGCTCGACCGCCGATCCGCGCAAGGAGGAGAAGGACAAGGGCGGGCGCGCGGCGTTCGTAGGCGGTCTGCAGGCGCTGCGCGAAGGCGGCGTGCTGGCGATCACGCCGGACGGGCCGCGCGGGCCGCGGATGCGCGCGCAGTCGGGCGCGGCGGGGCTGTCGGTCGCCGCCGGCGCGCCGATCCTGCCGATCGCCTGGAGCGCGCGGCATGCGCGCATGCTCGGCAGCTGGGACCGCTTCCTGCTCCCCATCCCCTTCGATCGCGGCTTGATGATCTACGGCGCGCCGCTGGAGCCGCCGCCGCGCGCGGCGGGCGAGGCGGGGGTCGAGGCGCATCGGCTTCGGCTCGAGGCGGCGCTGAACGCGCTGACCGCGCAGGCGGACGCCGCGATGGACCGCCCGCCGGTCGAAGCCGAGCCGGCGCGATGAGCCCGCCCGCGCGCCGTTCGGCGCTGCTGGGGCTCTATCTGGGGCTCTCGCGGATCGCGGCGCCCGCCGCCCGGCTGCTGCTCGCGCGGCGGCTGACGCGCGGCAAGGAGGAGGCGGCCCGCCTGCCGGAGCGGATAGGCGCGGCCTCGGCGCCCCGGCCCGAGGGGCGGCTGGTCTGGCTTCACGGGGCGAGCGTCGGCGAAGGGCTCGCGGCGTTGGCGCTGATCGAGCGGATGGCCCGCGCGCGCCCCGATCTGCGGTTCCTGCTGACGACGGGGACGGCGACTTCGGCGCGGCTGATCGGCCCGCGCCTGCCGGAAAGCGCGACCCACCAATACGCCCCGCTCGACGCGCTGGCCTTCGTCGAGCGCTTCCTCAGGCACTGGCGGCCCGATCTGTGCGCGCGGGTGGACAGCGAGCTCTGGCCGGCGACGCTCTGGGCGAGCGCGCGGACGGGCGCGCCGCTGGCGCTGGTCAATGCGCGTGTCTCGGCGGCCTCGGCGCGGGGCTGGGGGCGGGCGCGCGGCATGGCGGCGGCGCTCCTGTCGCGCTTCGACGCGATCCTTGCGCAGGACGGCGAGAGCGCGGAGCGCCTAGCCGGGCTCGGCGCGCCGCGGCAGCGCTTGCGGATCGGGGGATCGCTCAAGGCCTCGGTTGCCCCGCCCGAGGCCGATCCGCAAGCGCTGGCGGCGTTGCGGGCGGCGCTGGGCGGGCGGCCCGTCTGGCTCGCGGCGAGCACCCATCCCGGCGAGGAGGCGCTCGCCTTCGCGGCGCATCGCGCGGCGCGGGAGGCGGCGCCCGGACTGGCGCTGATCGTCGCGCCGCGCCACCCCGAACGGGGCGCCGAGATCGCCGCGCTGGCGCGGGCCCATGGGCTGGAGGCGACGCGGCGCTCGGCCGGCGAGGGGCCGGAGGGCGCGGAGGTCCACGTCGCCGACACGCTGGGCGAGATGGGGCTGTGGTATCGCCTTGCGCCGGTCGCCTTCATGGGCGGCTCGACGGGGTCGCTCGGCGGACACAACCCTTACGAGGCGGCGGCGCTCGGCGCGCTGATCCTGCGCGGCCCCGACGTCGCGGCGTTCCGCGAGGCCTATGGCGCGCTCTCGGCGGCGGGGGCCTCGGTCGAGATCGGCGACGCGGCGGCGCTGGCGGCGGCGCTGGGCATGGCGCTGGCGCCGGACGGCGGCTTGCGCGCCGCGGCGGCGCGGATGGCGGAGGCGGGGCGGGCGGCGCTACGCCCCGATCCCGGTCCGCTGGACGGCGCCGCTGCGGCGCTGCTGGGGCTTCTGGAGGCGCGGCGATGATGCGCGCGCCGGGCTTCTGGTCGAATCCGCCCGACGCGCCCGGGCTGGCGGCGCGGCTGCTGGCGCCGGCGGCGTCGATCTGGGGGCTGGGCGCGCGGCTGCGGCGGGCGGGCGGCGCGCCGGCGCGGGCTGCTGCGCCGGTGATCTGCGTCGGCAACGCCACGGCGGGCGGCGCCGGCAAGACGCCGGTGGTCCTCGCGCTGTTGCAGGCGCTGGCGCTGCGCGGGGTTGCGGGGCATGCGCTGTCGCGCGGGCATGGCGGCCGACTGGGGGGGCGGCTGACCGGGCCGCATCGCGTCGATCCAGCGCGCGACGGGTTCCGCGACGTCGGCGATGAGCCGCTGCTGCTGAGCGCCTTCGCGCCGACCTGGGTGGCGCGCGACCGGGCGGCGGGCGCGGCGGCGGCGATCGCCGCGGGGGCGCAGGTCGTGGTGATGGACGACGGGTTCCAGAACCCCTCGCTCGCGAAGGATCTGTCGCTGCTGGTCGTCGATGCGGGGCAGGGCTTCGGCAACGGCCGTCTGATCCCGGCGGGGCCGTTGCGCGAACCGGTCTCCGACGCGCTCGCGCGCGCCGATGCGGTCGTGCTGATCGGCGGCGATGCGGCGGCGGCGCGGGCGATGGCGCGCCATCCCGAGATCGCGGCTTCCGGCGCGCCGGTGCTGCGCGCGCGGCTCGAGCCGCTGGCGACCGGGCTCGACCTGCGCGGCGCGCGCGTCGTCGCCTTCGCGGGCATCGGGCGGCCGGAGAAGTTCTTCGACACGCTGCGGGCGATGGGGGCGGAGCTGGTCGCGACGCATGGCTTCGCCGATCACGCGCCCTATCCGCCGGCGCTGCTGCGTCGGCTTCTGGCGGAGGCGCGGGCGCAGGGCGCGACGCTCGCCACCACCGAGAAGGACGCGGCGCGCCTGCCCCGCGCCTTCCTGCGCGAAGTTTGCGTCGCGCCGGTGCGGCTGCGATTCGACGACCCCGCGGCGCTCGACGCCCTGCTGGACCGGGCGCTATCGGATCGGGCGTAAGGGGCCTGTCAGGTCTCGACGCGCGAGGGCGCGTAGGCGCGCAGCCGGTCGATCAGCTGGTCGCGGCGCAGCGGCTTGCCGAGATGGGCGTCGAAACCCGCGCCGAGGAACGTCTCGATCTGGGTCTTCATCGCATGGGCGGTGACGGCGATGGCGGGGACGGGGGCGGCGCCGCGCGCGGCCTCCTCGCGGCGGATTTCGGCGAGCGCCTCGAAGCCGTCGAGATCGGGCATCGAGATGTCGAGCATCAGGATGTCGTAACCGCCGGCGCGGCTCCGCTCGACCGCCGCCCGCCCGCCCTCCACCACCTCAACGGCCACGCCGAGCGCGTCGAGATGCGCCTTCAGCACGATGCGGTTGATCTCGTTGTCGTCGGCTGCGAGCACCCGCAGGCCAGGCGGGACCAGGGCCTCCTCAGTCGCAGCCGTACGCGCCGCAGGCTCGGGCGTCTCGTCGGCGGCGGGCAGGGGCAGCGTCAGCGTGAAAGTCGAGCCTTCGCCCGGGGCGCTCTCGACCGCGACGCCGCCTCCCATCGCCTCGGCGAGGCTGCGCACGATGGCGAGCCCCAGCCCGGTGCCGCCGAAGCGGCGGGTGGTGCTGGCGTCGGCCTGGGTGAACTCGTCGAAGATGCGCGCGGCCTGCTCCGGGGTCATGCCGACGCCGGTGTCGCGCACGGACAGGCGCAGCGGCGCGCCGGGGCCCTCGGCGTCGATTTCCAGTGCGACGGCGCCGGCGTCGGTGAATTTGAGCGCATTGCCGAGCAGGTTGTGCAGCATCTGCTGGATGCGGTGCGAATCGCCGATCCGGGGCGCCTTCGCGGCGTCGGCGACGCGGATGTCGAAACGCAGCCCCTTCTCGCGCGCCTTCAGCTCATGCACGTCGGCGACGCGGCGGGCCAGCGCGTCGGGGCGGAAGGCGGCCTCCTCCAGCGTCAGCTTGCCGACCTCGATCTTTGAGAAGTCGAGAATGTCGTTGAGCAGCGTCATCAGCGCTTCGCCGGACTGGTGGATCACGCCCGCCATGCGGCCCAGCTCGGGGTCGGCGATCTTGTGGCGAAGGAGCGCCGCCATGCCTATCACCCCGTTCATCGGCGTGCGGATCTCGTGGCTCATCGTGGCGAGGAAGCTCGACTTGGCGGCGTTGGCGCGCTCGGCCTCGCGGCGGCTCTCCTCGAGCGAGGCCTGGAGGTCCTTGAGCTCGGTGATCTCGGTGGCGATGGAGCAGAGGAGGTGCTGGCCCTCCGCCGGGTCGTCGATCAGCGAACGCGAGACGAGGAAGTCGCGGCGGCGGCCTTCATGGTCCTCGAAGCTCTCCTCGATCCGCTCCGGCGCGCCGTCGGCGAACACGCGGTCGAGCGAGGCCTGCAGCATGCGGCGCACCGGCTCGGGGGCGTAGTCGGTGTCCGAGTCCGGATCGAAGGCGCTGCGCCCGAAGATGCGCAGCATCCGCCCGTTGGCCGCGACGACGCGGTTGTCGCGGGTGCGCAGCGAGATCGCGCTGTCGGAGTTCTCGAAGATCGCCTCGAAGCGGGCGCGCAGCTTCTGGTTCTCGATTTCGCGGCCGCGCTGGGCGGTGACGTCGGTGGCGATGCCGCAGAGCACGATCTCGCCCGTCTCCGCGTCGGGCACGAGGAATTTCGCCGTGTGGAAATGCCGCCGCGCGCCGTCGTGCAGAACCGCTTCGCGCTCGGTCTGCATCGGTCGGCCCGTGCGGAAAACCTCCGCATCCTCGGCGTCGAGCGCCGCCGCGAGCTCGGGCAGGAACAGGTCCGAGGTGCGCAGCTCCGCGACGCCGCGCGCTGCGCAGCCGTGCAGGTCGAGGAACTTGCGATTCGCGCTCACATAGCGCCCGTCGCGCCGGACGAGGAAGATCGCGGCCTCGGCGTTCTCAACCACCGCTTCGAACCGGGCGCGCAGGTTCAGGTTCTCCTGCTCGCGCAGCTTCTGGACGGTGATGTCGGCGGCCACCCCGCAAAGCAGCATCTCGCCGGTCTCGAAATCGGGCACGAGGAATTTGGAGGTGAGGTAATGCTGCTCCTCGCCCGAGGGCAGGCGCAGGACCTCCTCGTCGCGGAAGGGCTCGCCGCTCTCGAACACCGCCTGTTCGTTCGCGTCCTGCCGGGCGGCGACCTCGGGGGGGAACAGATCGGCGTTGGTCATGCCTTCGACGCTGTCGAGGCCGAGATTGTCGTGGAAGCGCCGGTTGGTCATCACATAGCGCCCGTCGCGGCGCTTGAGGAAGATCACGGCGTCGGTGTTGTCGAAGACCGTGCGCACCCGCTCGTTGAGCCGCTCGATTTCGCGCTCGCGTTGGAGCCGGTCTGTGATGTCGGCGGCGACGTAGCACAGCGCATCCTCGCCTGTCTCCGGGTCGGGCACGAGGAAGCGGTTGGCGAGGACGTGCCGCGTCTCGCCATTGGGCAACGCGATGGCTTCTTCGACGGTCGTCGGCGTTCGCGTCGAGAATATCTCCTGGTCCCGCGCCTCCACCTCCGGAGCGATGGTCGGGGGCAGGAGGTCGGCGGTGCGCAACCCGCGGACGTCTTCGATGCCGAAGCTGGCGCGGAACAGCCGGTTGGCGACGATGAACGTCCCATCCCTGCGCTTGAGGAACATCGGCGAGGCGGCGTTCTCGAACACCGCCTCGAAACGGGCGCGCAACTGCTCCACTTCGCGCGCGCGTCGCTTCTGCTCGGTGATGTCGGCGGCGATGACGCAGAGCAGGTCCTCGCCAACTTCCGGGTCGGGGATCAGGAATTTCGACGAGGCGAAGACGCGGCGCGTCCCGTCCGGGCGCACCACCTCGTCCTCTACCTGCCGCGGCTCGCCGGTCTCGAAGACCTCGCGCTCGACGGCGGCGAGCGCGTCGGCCTCGGCGGCGGGCATGAAGTCGCGGTCGGTCTTGCCCGCGATGTCGGGGACGCCGAGCTGGTCGAGGAACTGGCGGTTGCCGAGCACGAATTCGCCGCTGCGGCGCTTGAGGAAGATCACCGCGTCGCTGTTGTCGAAGATCGCCTCGAAGCGCGCCTGCAGCCGCTCGGCCAAGACGTCGCGCTGCTTGCGCTCGGTGACGTCCTGGATGATCCCGGCGACGCGGACGATGCGGTCGCCCTCGCGCACCGGCCGGCCCATGGCGCGGAGCCAGATCGCCCGGCCCGAGGCGGTGCGTGCGGGCAGCTCGAGATCGAACGCTTCGCCGCGGTCGCGGCAGGCGTCCAGCGCGGCGAGGGCGATCGGCGCCGCTTCGGGAAGGCTGAGCCTCTCGACGTCTGCGCGGCTGAAGACCCCTCCGGGGTCGAGGTCCAGTATCCCGCAGGCGATGGCGTCCCAGCGCAGGGCGTCCGCCTCCGGGTCGAACTCCCAGCCGCCGACGCGGGAGATTTCGGCGACCTGGCGCAATTGCGCGTTGGCCGATTCGAGCTGCTGCGCCATGCGCATGCGGTCGGTGACGTCGAAGCGGATCGCGACGTAGCGGTCGATCGCGCCGTCGGCGTCGCGCACCGGGATGATGGTGGTGTCGCACCAGTAGAGCGCGCCGTCCTTGGCGCGGCTGCAAACTTCGCCGTGCCAGGCGACGCCGGAGGAGATGGCGCCCCAGAGCCGCTCCCAGTGCTCGGGCGGATGGACGCCGGAGTTCACGATGCGGTGTGTCTGGCCGATCAGCTCCGCCGCGCGATAGCCGCTGACCTCGCAGAACCGCCGGTTGACCGACACGATGGTCCCGTCGCGGTCGGTGGCCGAGATGATCGCATGCGCGTCGAGCGCGACCTGATAGGTCGAGAGCTCCGACAGCGCCTGCTCGGCCCGCCGCCGCGCCGCCTGCGCTTCGTCGATCAGCCGGCGCTGGTTCAGCCCGAGCGCCAGAACGCCCGCGACGCGTTCGAGAAACGCGGTCTCGGCCTGGTCGGGCGGGTGGCCGGGCGCGAGGTAGAGCATCAGCACGCCCAGCGTGCGCGGCCCGTGCAGGATCGGCGTCACATAGTGGCCGTGATCCTCCATCCCCGGATAGCGCAGGTCGTGGCGCGACGAGGCCGACCCGTCATGGAAGCTCGCCTGAGACTGGGCGGCGCGCCCGCACAGGCAGTCGCCGAAGGCCACATGCGCGCACATGCCTTCGATCTCCGCCGGCAGATTGCGCGACGCCGCGAGCCGCAGGGCGGGCGCGGCGCTCTCCGCGCCCTGCTCGGCGACGAAGACCGCGCCGCGGTCCTCCGCCTTCAGCCATGGCGTCGTCTCGATCAGCAGATCAAGCGCGTCGCGCAGGAAGACGTCGACGCCGGTGGGTTGCAGGGCCAGCGCCATGCTCTCGGCGAAGACCCGCTCCTGCGCCGCGCGCGCAGCGCGGCGCTCGTCCTCGCGGACACGTTCGGTCACGTCGCGGGCGACGAAATAGACGAGGTCGGCGGCGCTCGGCGCGCTGCGCCATTCGATCCAGCGATAGCTTCCGTCGGCGCGGCGGTAGCGATTCACGAAATCGGCGACGCCGCCGCCGCCGCGCAGCCGCTCCATCTCCGCCAGGGTGCGCTCGACGTCGTCGGGATGGATGAAGTCGAGATATCTCGCGCCGGTCAGCTCTTCGAGCGGCCAGCCGAGCGCGTCGGCCCAGGCGCGGTTGACCCGTAGGAACCGACCGTCGAGCGAGGCGATCCCCAGCATGTCGAGCGAGAGGTCGAAGAAGCCGGCCAGTTCGCGCTCGCGTTCCCCGAGTTCGGCGGTGCTGCGTTCGAGCGCGCGCTGCCGGCGGACTTCGGCCGTCAGATCGACGCGGAAGCCGACATGGTCGCCCGTGGCGCTCTGGGCTGCGATGCAGCGGATGTGGCGGTCGCCCGAGCGGGTCTCGACCGTGTCCGAGGCGCCCGCGGTCTGGCGGCGCAGCTTCTCGGCGACCCAGGCCTCTGGATCGTCGATGCCGGGATACTCGCCGTTCTCGACCCCTTCCCGAAGAATGTCCTCGTAGCGCGCGCCGATCTGCATCGCCGACGCGCCTTCAGGCGAGAGGGCGCGATACTGCTCGTTGCACATCGCGAGCCGGCCTTCGGCGTCGTAGATCACGAAGCCGAAGGGCATCGCGTCGAGCGCGGCCATCAGCCGCGCCTCGGCGGTCTCGGCGCGCCGCTGCGCGCGCTTGAGGGGGGTGACGTCGATGCGGAAGCCGACCCGGTCGCCGCCGGCGGTGCGCCGCTCGACGATTCGCAGCCAGCGGTCGCCGGGCATTTCGTGCTCGACGTCGCTCGCCGCTTCGCAATGGGAGGCGAGGCGCTCGGCGAGCCACGCCTCTTCGCGACCGACGGCGCGCGGATACTGGCCGCGCGCGACGCCGTCGCGCAGCACGGTCTCGAACGCGACGCCGGGCTCGAGCAGGCCGGCGCTGCGGTCGTAGATCTCGCGATAGCGCTGATTGCACTGCACCAGCCGGTCGTCTGAGTCGTAAAGCGCGAAGCCGTCGGGCAGCGCCTCGATCGCCTCGCGCAGCCGGCGTTCGGCGGCTTCGGCGCGGCGCTGGGCGGTGAATTCGGCGGTGACGTCGAGGCTGACGCCGAGCACATGCGTGGGCGCTCCCTGGGCGTCGCGCGCGACCGTGCGGGCATGCGCCAACATCGCGCGCTCGCGCCCGTCCGGCCCGGTGGCGATGGTGACGTCGCGCAGCTCGTCGGCCTTTGCGAAGCTTTCGGCGAATCTGCGCAGCAGCTCGTCGGTTCCGCCGACCGGCAGCGCGTGGACCGGGAGGACCCGGTCGGCGACGTCGGTCGGATCGACGCCGAGGATCTCGCATTTCGTGGCGTTCCAGCGCGCCTCGCCGCGCTGCGGCCAGAGCTCCCACACGCCGATGCGGCCAGCGCGCACGGCGATGTCGAGCCTGCGCTCGGCTTCTTCGGCGCGCAGCCGCGCCTCGCGCTCCTCGGTGACGTCCTGGCTGACGCCGAGCACGTGCAGCGGCGCGCCGGCGGCGTCGCGCGTCAGCACGCGTGCGTGCTCGCGGATCCAGCGGGTCTCGCCGTCGGGTCGGACGATCCGTCCGGTGTTGAGATAGTCGTCGGTCTCGGCCAGCACGCGGAAGGCGCGATCGACCAGATCGGCGTTCTCGGGGGCGACGCGGGCGAGGAAATCGTCGGGCGTGCCGGTCAGATCGGCCGGGTCGACGCCCATGATCGCGCATTCCTCGGCGTTCCAGGACGAGCGGTACTCCGCCGGCCACAGCTCCCACACGCCGATGCGCCCGGTCCGCATCGCGAGTTCGAGGCGCTGGGCGAGGGCGGACTCCTCGCCCTCCGGCGCATGGAACGTCGCGAGCACCCGCCCGTCGAAAGGCGCCGCGCGGATGGCCAGCTTCGGGGCCCGGGCCGCGGCGTCGCACCGCTCGGAGAAGTCGACGGGCGGCCCGCCTTCGGCGACGGCCGCGAGACGCGCGAACAGCGCCTCGTCGGCCATGCTCGGGCAGAGCGCCCGCAGGCGACCGCCGGCCGCGGTGGCGGCGCCCGCGCCGAGCAGGGCCTTCGCGGCGTCGTTGAGCGCGGCGATTCGGAAGTCCGCGATCCGACCGCCGTCCTCGCGCAACGGCTCGAGCAGCGCCGCGCCGATGGGCAGCGCGGCGAGAAGCGCGTCCTGAAGGTCGTCGGCGAGGCGGTGGGTCACGGTCCGGAGTCTCCCGCAGGCGGTGATAGGGGTCCGGGCGTTAACGCGGACTTACGGGGGTCGGCGACACGGTAGCCGGTCTTTCCGCGGCGGGCGAGGCGACTACTGTCGCAAAGCTCGGGCATGAAAGCGTTGCGCGGCGCGTCTGCGCGGCTACGCTCGACGTGCGGGGCCATGGGGCTTGTGGAGGACCGATGAGCGCTGGGCCTGTGCTGCGGGTCGAAGGCCTGACGATCGGCTTCGCCGGCGCGGCGCAGCCGGCGCTGCGCGGCGTGTCGCTGTCGGCGCGCAGCGGCGAGACGCGCGCGATCGTCGGCGAATCGGGCTCGGGCAAGACGCTCACCGGCAAGGCGCTGCTCGGCATCCTGCCGCGCGGCGCGACCGTGCTGGGCGGGACCGCCCTGCTGTCGGACCGCGAGACGCCGGTCGATCTGCTGGCGCTGTCGGAACCGGAGCTGCGCAGGCTGCGCGGCGACCGCGTCGCGATGGTGTTTCAGGAACCGATGAGCGCGCTGTCGCCGCTGCACACGGTCGGCGCGCAGGTCGTGGAGGCGGTGCGGCTGCACAGCGATCTCGACGCCCGCGCCGCGAAGGCGCGCTGCCTCGAGACCTTCGCCGAAGTCGGCTTTCCCGACGCGGAGCGGGCGTGGCGGGCCTATCCGTTCGAGCTGTCGGGCGGCCTGCGCCAGCGCGCGATGATCGCGATGGCGATGGTGTGCCGGCCCTCGCTGCTGATCGCCGACGAGCCGACCACGGCGCTCGACGTCACCACCCAAGCCGTCGTGCTCGACCTGATCCGCCGTCTGCAGGAGGAGACCGGCATGGCGGTGCTGCTGATCACCCATGATCTGGGGGTCGTGGCCAATGTCGCCGACACGGTGACGGTGCTGCGGGCGGGCGAGGTGGTCGAATCGGGGCCGGTCTCCGCCGTGCTGGGGGCGCCCGGCCATGGCTACACGCGCCGGCTGATCGCGGCCTCGGCGATCGCCGCGGGGCGGCGCGCGGCGGGCGCGGGGGTCGATCCGATCCTCGCCCTGCGCGACGTCGGCAAGACCTATGGCGGGCGCGACGGCCGGGCGGTGGTCGCGGCGGCGGACATCTCGCTGACGCTCGAGCGCGGGCGCACGCTGGCGCTGGTGGGCGAAAGCGGTTCGGGCAAGACCACGGTGGCGCGGCTGGCGCTCGGGGCGGAAGCGCCCGATCCGGGCGGAGAGATCCGGTTCCGCGGCGCCGACGGGGCGGAGCTCGACGTGCCGGCGCTGCGGGGCGCGGCGCTCAAGCAGTTCCGCCGGCGCGCGCAGATGGTGTTCCAGGACCCGTTCGCAGCCCTCAGCCCGCGCATGACGATCCGCGACATCCTCACCGAGCCGCTGCGGGTGCACGGCGTCGGCGATCCCTCGGCGCAGCGCGAGCGGGCGGCGGAATTGCTGCGCAAGGTCGGGCTGTCGCCGGACATGCTGGGGCGCTATCCGCACGCCTTCTCGGGCGGGCAGCGGCAGCGCATCTCGATCGCGCGGGCGCTCGCGCTGCAGCCGGAGCTGCTGGTCTGCGACGAGCCGACCAGCGCGCTCGACGTGTCGGTGCAGGCGCAGGTGCTGGAGCTGCTGGGCGCGCTGCAACAGGAGTTCGGCTTGTCCTATCTCTTCATCAGCCACGACCTCGCGGTGGTCGCGGCGCTGGCCGATCAGGTGGCGGTGATGCGGCGGGGGCGGGTGGTCGAGGCTGGTCCCTCTGCGCGGCTGTTGGCCGATCCGATCCACCCCTACACCCGCGCGCTGCTCGCCGCCTCGCCGGAGCCGGATCTGGCGCGCAAGCTCGACCTCAAGCTGGTGGCGCAGGGGGCGGGCGAGCCCGAGAGCTGGCCCGAACCTTTCGGCTACGGCCCCGAGGCGGTCCCGGCGCTGCGCGAGATGGCGCCGCGGCATTTCGTGCGGTGCGCGGCGTGAGGGGCGCGCGCGCCCTTGCGCTGGCGCTCTGCGCCCTGCTGGCCGCGCCTGCGGCGGCGCTTGAGCTGCGCGAGACGCCCGCGCTGGCGGAGGCCGTCGCGCAAGGCGCGCTCCCGCCGGTCGCCGAGCGCCTGCCGAAGTCGCCGCTGGTCGTCGATCTGGCGGCGAAAGGGCGGGAGTTCGGGCGGCAGGGCGGGCGCATCCGCACGCTGATCGCCCGCGCCCGCGACGTGCGGATGGCTTCGGTCTACGGCTATGCGCGGCTCGTAGGCTACGATGCGGACTACCGGCTGGTTCCCGACATTCTGGAGGCGGTCGAGGTCGAGGGCGGCCGCGTCTTCACCCTGCGCCTGCGGCCGGGGCATCGCTGGTCGGACGGCGCGCCCTTCACCACCGACGATTTCCGCTACTGGTGGGAGGATGTCGCCAACCATCCCGAGCTTTCGCCCTCGGGTCCGCCCGCGCAGCTGCTGGTGGATGGGAAGGCGCCGCAGGTGGCCATCCTGAGCGAGACCGCGATCCGCTTCGCCTGGGACGCGCCCAATCCGCGCTTCCTGCCGGCGCTGGCCGGCGCCCGCCCGCTCTACATCTACCGCCCCGCCCATGCGCTGAAGCGCTTTCACGCCGATCACGCCGATCCCGAGGCGCTGGCGGGGCTCGTGGCGCAGGCCGGCGTGCGCAGTTGGGCGGCGCTGCACAACCGGCGCGACAATCTCTACGATTTCGACAATCCCGAGTTGCCGACGCTCGAGCCCTGGATGAACGTCACCCCGTCCAACAGCCAGCGCTACGTGCTGCGGCGCAATCCCTTCTACCATCGGGTCGACGCGCGCGGCCTGCAATTGCCCTATGTCGACGAGATCGAGATGACGGTCGCCGCGGGCGGGCTGATCCCGGCCAAGACCAATCGCGGCGAGAGCGACCTTCAGGCGCGCGGCCTGTCGCTGGGCGACGCGCCGGTGCTGCGCCGGGGCGAGGCGTCGAGCGGCTACCGCATGCATCTGTGGACCTCCGGCTACGGTGCGGAGATCGCGCTCTACCCCAACCTCACCGTCGCAGACCCGGTCTGGCGCGCGGTGTTGCGCGACGTGCGCTTCCGCCGCGCGCTCAGCCTCGGGATAAGCCGCAAGACGCTCAACCGCTCGCTCTTTTTCGGGCTTGCGCGCCCGGTGAACATGGCGGCGCTGCCCGAGAGCCCGTTCTTCGACCCCGAGCACGCGCAGGCCTGGGCGGCCTACGACCCCGGCGCCGCGCGCGCGCTGCTCGACGAGATGGGGCTGGCGGAGGGGCCGGGGGGATTCCGCGTGTTGCCCGACGGGCGCCGGCTCGACGTGGTGGTCGAGACGGCGGGCGAGCGGCGCGAGGAGCTCGACGCGCTCGAGCTCATCGCCGAGATGTGGGCCGAGATCGGCGTGAAGCTGGTGTTCCGCCCGCTCGACCGCGACATCCTGCGCAACCGCGTCTTCGCCGGCCAGTCGATGATGCCCGCCTGGTTCGGCTGGAACGTCGGCGTGCCGACGGCGGACGCCGCCCCGACCGAGACGACCCCGGTCGACCAGTCGGTTTTCTCCTGGCCGGCCTGGGGGCAGCATTTTCAGACCGACGGCGCATCCGGCGAGGCCCCCGACACGCCGGAGGGCGCCCGGCTGATGGAGCTGTGGCGGATGTGGAGCGCCGCGGCGGACGACGAAGGCCGGGCCGCCGCCTGGCGCGAAATCCTCGCCATCCAGGCCGATCAGGTCTTCGCGATCGGGCTCCTGTCCTCCGCGCCGCAGCCTGTGGTCGTATCTAAGTCTCTACGCAACCTGCCCGAGGAGGCGGTGTTCGCCTGGGAGCCGGGCGGTCATTTCGGCGTCCACCGCATAGACGAGCTGTTTCATGCCGAGTGACGCGCCCATGCCGCTGCGCGCCCGCCTGCCCTCGACGCAGCTGAGCCCCGAGACGCGGCGCGTCATGGGGCCGATCGGGCTCGCGCTCATGATTGCGGCGGTGGCGACCATCCTCTGGCCCGGGCCGACGCCGATCTGGGGCTGGGCGCTGCTGCTCGGCGCGCTGGTCGCGCTGAGGCGGAGCAGTTCGGCGCTCCTGCGCTATGTGATCCTTCGGCTCTGGACGATGCTCGGCACGCTGATCGTCATCGCGGCGCTGATCTTCTTCATCATCAACCTGCCGCCCGGCGACTACCTGTCCAACCAGATCGCCGAGCTGCGGGCGAGCGGGCAGGAGTCGGGCGTCGCGCAGGCCGAGTTTCTGATGCGCGAATACGCGCTCGACCGACCGCTGCTCGAACAGTTCGGCGTGTGGATGGGAATCTGGCCGGGGCCGGACGGTTTTTCGGGCCTGTTGCAGGGCGATTTCGGCCACAGCTTCGAACTCGACCGCCCGGTCGCCGAGGTGGTGGCCGAAGGCATGGCCTTCACCATCGGGCTCAACCTCGCGGTGGTGCTGTTCGTCTACGTCACGGCGCTGCCGCTCGGGGTGATCTCGGCGGTGAAGGCGAACAGCTGGATCGACCGGCTCGCCGCCTTCATCGGCTATGTCGGGCTCGCCACGCCGAATTTCCTGCTGGCGCTGGTGCTGATGTATTACGGCAACAAGGCGGTCGGGCTGCCGATCGGCGGCGGCATGGCGTCCGAATTCATCGACGAGCCGATGAGCCTCGCCAAGCTCGGCTCGATCCTCCTGCATCTCATCGCGCCGGTGATCGTGATCGGCACCGCCGGCATGGCCGCGATGTCGCGCCGGCTGCGCGCCAATCTGCTTGACGAACTCGGCAAACCCTACGTCCAGACCGCCCGCGCCAAAGGCGCGCCGCCGACTCAGGCGCTGATCCGCTATCCGCTGCGCATGGCGCTCAACCCCTTCGTCGCCGACATCGGCAATCTGCTGCCGCAGCTTGTGTCGGGCTCGGTGCTGGTGTCGGTGGTGATGAGCCTGCCGACCATCGGGCCGGTGTTGCTGGCCGCGCTCAAGAGCCAGGACATCTTCCTCGCCGGCTTCATCCTGCTCTTCGTCTCGGCGCTGACGCTGGTGGGGATGCTGGTCTCCGACCTGCTGCTGGCGCTGCTCGACCCTCGCATCAGGCTCGCGCGATGAACTGGCGTTTCGCCTCCGACCCGCGCGCCGCTGGCGACCCGGACGCGCATTTCGTCTCGGACAGCGCGGACGATCCGCGCTTCGACCCCGGCGCCGGCGCGCGCGCCGATCTCGACGCGCCGGCCTGGACGTTGATCGCGCGGCGCTTCCTGCGCCATCGGCTGGCGGTCGCCTGCGGGGTCTATTTGCTGGCGATCTATCTGGCGCTGCCCTTCATCGGCTTCTTCGCGCCCTATCTGCACACCGAGCGCAACGAGGACCGCATCTACGCCGCCCCCCAGATGGTGCGCTTGTTCCACGAGGGCGCCTTCATCGGCCCGCACACTTACGCCACGAGCGAGACGCTCAACCTCGACACCTTCCAGAACGAGACGGAGATCGACCTCTCGACGCCGCTGCCCTTGCGTTTCTTCACGCGCTGCGGGACGCCTCACCGGTTTCTCGGCGTGTTCGAGACCGATTTCCGCGTGCTCTGCGCGCCCGAAGGCCACGACTTCTTCCTGCTGGGGACGGATCGGCTGGGCCGCGACGTGCACAGCCGGATCATGTACGGCGCGCAGCTGTCGCTGACGGTGGGGCTGATCGGCGTTTTGGTCAGCTTCGCCATCGGCCTCGCGCTTGGCGGGGCGGCGGGCTTCTTCGGCGGCTGGGTCGACGCCGGCGTCAGCCGCGCCATCGAGATCGTGCGATCGCTGCCGGAGTTGCCGATCTGGCTCGCGCTCTCGGCGGCGATCCCGCCGGCCTGGGGGCCGGTCTCGGTGTTCTTCATGATCTCGATCATTCTGGGCCTGCTCGACTGGCCGGGCCTCGCGCGCGCGGTGCGCTCGAAATTCCTGGCGCTGCGGCGCGAGGACTACGTGCAGGCGGCGGAGCTGATGGGGGCGTCGCCGCACCGCATCGTCTGGGCGCACATGATCCCCAATTTCATGAGCCATCTGGTGGCGTCGGCCGCGCTCGCCGTGCCGACGATGATCCTCGGCGAGACGGCGCTGTCCTTCCTCGGCCTTGGCCTGCGCGCGCCTGCGGTGTCGTGGGGGCTGATGCTCAACGACGCGCTCGATCTGACGGTGGTCGAAATTTATCCGTGGCTGCTGGCGCCGCTCGCGCCGGTGATGATGGTGGTCCTCGCCTTCAGCTTCCTCGGCGACGGGCTGCGCGACGCGCTCGACCCGTATTCCTGAGCCGATTCGCAACCCCCTTCGATCCACAAAAACTTGCCGTGAAATCGACCCGGAATTGATCTCGATCAATGGGCGGCGCGCCGTGCTGCGGCATTCAGGGGCAAACCCGACTTCGCCGGTCGCCTTTGGCGCGCGGAACGGGACCTGACCAGGGAGGCGCCCTCATGGCTCTGCGAATGCCGCACGCGCTCGGCGAGCGCTACTCGCCGCTCTATTTCCTCGCCGCGCTCGGCGCGGGCGGGCTGACGGCGAATTTCTTCGTCTGGTTGATGTTCTGGGTCCCGCATGAGGGCCGCCCGGTCCCGACTTTCGAGGATGTCGCGGCGGCGCTCTCCAGCGGCGCGCTGCCGCTTCAGATCGCCACGGCGGTCGCGGTGCTCGGGGTCGCCGTGTTCGCGCTGCTGCATGTCCGCCTGTTGGTCTGGAACATCGCCGAATACCGCCGTTTCGCCGCCACGCCGGCCGGCGCGGCGCTGCGCCGGGGCAACGCCGAGACGCAGCTTCTCGCCCTGCCGCTGACGCTCGCGATGAGCGTCAATGTCGGCTTCGTCATCGGGCTCGTCTTCGTCCCCGGCCTGTGGTCGATCGTGGAATGGCTGTTCCCGGCGGCGCTCGCGGCCTTTCTCGTCATCGGGATCTGGGCGCTGCGGATGCTCGGCGACTTCTACGGGCGCGTGCTGACGCAGGGTGGCTTCGACTGCGCGAAGAACAACAGTTTCACGCAGATGCTGCCCGCCTTCGCCCTCTCGATGGTCGGCGTGGGCCTCGCCGCGCCTGCGGCGATGAGCGCGACGCCCTGGATCGCCGCGCTCTCCTGGCTGCTGGCGAGCTTCTTCATCGTGGCCGCCGTCCTTGTCGGCTCCGTCGCGATGATGCTCGGCCTGCGCGCGATGATGGAGCGCGGCGCCGACGCCGACAGCGCCCCCTCGCTCTGGATCGGCGTGCCGATCCTGACGGTGCTCGGCATCGCGCTGATGCGCACCGGCCATGGCGCGCACGCCCATCTCGGGGCCGAGACCACCGCCGCCGACAACCTCTCGGTGCTGGCCACCTTCCTCAGCGCGCAGCTCGGCTTCCTGCTGCTCGGCTGGGCGGTGCTGCGCCGGCAGGGCTATTTCGACCGCTTCGTCTTCGGGCGCGACGTATCGGCGGGCTCCTGGGCGCTGGTCTGCCCGGGCGTGGCGCTGGGCGTGATGCTGCATTTCTTCGTCAATCTCGGTCTCGTCGGCGCCGGCGCAATCGCGAAGTTCGGGGTCGCCTACTGGGCGGTCTCGGGCCTCGCGCTCGTCGTGCAAGCCGCGACGATCTGGCTGGTGCTGCGTCTGGCGCAGCGCCACTTCCCCGACCGCCCGTTCGCGGGCGTCGCCGCTCCGGCCGAATGATCTCCCTGACACCCCGGCCGGGTTCCCCAAGCGCAAGCACAGGAGCTTTTCCATGCGCAAACTCTTCGCCGCCCTCGCCCTGACCGCCGCCGCCTTCGTTGCGGCCCCGGCCTCGGCGGAGGACGACAAGACCACCCTCGTCACCATGGTGGCGACGGGCGAGCCGCAGACCCAGCTGATGGCGATGGTGCTGACCGCGCAGGCGATGGAGCAGGGCGCGGCCAGCCACATCCTGCTCTGCGGCCCCGGCGGCGATCTCGCCCTGAAGGAGGCGCCGGCCTCCGCAACTGCGCCGCAGAAGCCGCGCGACATGAGCCCGCAGGGGCTGATGAAGATGCTGATGGGCAAGGGCGCCGTGGTCGAAGTCTGCGCGATCTACCTGCCCAACAAGGGCGCCGACCAGTCGGCGCTGCTCGACGGCGTCGGCGTCGCGGCCCCGCCCGCCATGGCGGCGAAGCTGCTCGCCAAGGGCGCGCGGATCATGAGCTTCTGAGCGCAGCAGTTCGCGTGAACGGGGCGCCCGGGAGACCGGGCGCCTTTTTCGTTTGGGCCCGAGGGATCAGCCGCCGTTTCAGTAGACGAGGATCGGACGCAGATCGGCGTCGTCGCGCAGCAGGTCGAAGCCCTCGTTCACGCGGTCGAGCGGCAGGGGATGGGTGCGGGCGTCGTCGAGGCTGAGCGTTCCCTCCATCATCCAGTCGATCAGCCGGGTCGCCTCGGGGCGCGGGGCTGTTCCCTCATGCGGGGCGCCGAGGGCCGAAGCGCTCCAGGCGCGGCCTTCGAGCGCGGCGCCGGGTTTGGCGTCAATTGCGGGCGCGACGGCCACGATGAGCGTCTCGCCCCAGCCGGCGCGGGCGATCTCGAGGGCGTCCCGCATGGCGGCGACGCGGCCTGTGGTCTCGAAGGTGTAGTCCACGCGCCCCTCGGTGAGGCTTGCGACCTCGCCGGCGAGGCCGAGGCCGGCGATCCCGCCGCCTACCCCCCCTCCGGAGCGCCGGTCGGGGTCGGGCGCCAGCGCCGCGCAGGCGCCGGCGTCGCGGGCGCGGGCGCGGGCCTGCGGGTCGGCGGCGACGCAGATGACGCTCAGCGCGCCGGCGCCGCGCAGCGCGTCGATCAGCGCCGGCCCCGACGGGCCGAAGCCGAAGATCACGCAGCGCGCCCCCGGGCGGACGCGGTCCGGGCGGAACAGGCCGCCGAGGCTCGCGCAGGCCTCGCAGCCCATCGCGCAGACCATCTCGAAGGGCGCGTCGTCGCGGATGCGCAGCAGCGTCGCTTCGGGCGCGACGGTGAAATTGGCGAAGCTCGACGCGGGGCTGCGGCGATGGATCGGCGCGCCGTCGAGCGTCTGGAACGCCTCCGAGACGCCGACGCGCCGCGCATTGCGCGGCAGGCCGCGCACCGCCTGGCAGAGATTGGTCTTGGGATGCAGGCAATAGGCGCAGGCGCGGCACTCCGCGGGCGGCGAGAGCAGCACATGATCGCCGATCCGAAGCGTGCGCACCTGCCGGCCGATCGCCCGCACGACCCCGACGCCTTCATGACCGAGAAGGATCGGAAAGACGCCCTCGGGGTCGGCGCCGGAGCGGGAGAAGGCGTCCGCCGCGCAGATCGCCGCCGCCTTGATCTCGACCAGCGCCTCATGGGCCCCCGGATCGGCGAGGCGCAGTCGGACGATCTCAAGCGGCGCGCCCGGCGCGCGCGCGATGGCCGCGCGTGTGATCATTCCCAGCGACTCCCCGCGGATCGGCGCTTGCGGCGCGTGAGGGCGGGTCCACCCCGACTCGTGGCGGAGCGTATACCTTCGGCGGTCCCACGCCCAGAGGACGAAAGGCCAGTCGCGCGCATCCTCTCGCTTTCGGGAGCGGGTCGCGCTAAAGTCCGCTTCGGAAGCGCCTCTGAGAGCGCGGCGAGGATCGAGGTGGCGTCGGTGCGGCATTGGGCATGGCTGGCGGTCGCGGCGGTGGCCGCCGGCTGCGCGAACGGTTCGAAGACCCCGGAGGTCGATCCTTTCGCGCTGACCCGCGACAACGCGTGCTACACGGTCGACATCTTCGACAAGATTTCGCTCCGAGCGCCCGGCGCGGACGTGCCGTCGAAATGGCGCGGCTTCTCGGGGCGCTGGGGCGGCGGGGCGTGGAACGGCAAATGGTGCCACGACCTTTATGTGCTCGACATCGCCTCCTCGGGGGCTGCGACGGTCATCGAGACGCATGCGCCGCTGCCCGAATGGGGCAAGCCCGCCAGCGCCTTCCGGCGCACCGCCCACATCGACAAGGACGGCCGGCTGCGGATGAATTTCGGGCGGGTGAAGGTCGAATACTGGCTCGACGGCGAGACGCTCTACGGCAAGCGCGACGAAGGCACGGGCGAGATGATCGTGGCGCTGTCCCGGCGGGACTTCTGAGGCGCGCGCCGGCCCGGATGACGGGCGCTTTCTGATGGGAATCGTCTGGATCGTCTCTTACCCGAAATCGGGCAACACTTGGGTCCGGCTGTTCCTGCGCGCCTTCGCGGCCATCCGCGCCGGGGCGGCGCCGACGCGGCTTCTGGCGGCGCGCAGCCCCTTCGAGGCGTCGGACGCCGACGGCCAGTGGTTCCAGCCCTTCCTGAAGCGCCCCATCGCCGACTGCGCGCTCGACGAGATCGCCGCCGTCCGCCCGCGCGCGCAAGCCGCCATCGCCGCCTCCCGCCCGGCGGACATGTTCGTCAAGTGCCATCACTTCCTCGGGGTCGAGCGCGGGACGCCCACCATCGCAGGCGAGGTCACCCGCGCCGCCATCGTCGCCGTGCGCGACCCCCGCGACGTGGCGGTCAGCTATCGCGGCTATCTCGGGATGGATGCGGACGCGGTGATCGACCACATGCTGAATCCCGCCGCGCTGACCGACCGGATGAACGGCGCCTACTGGGCGCTCGGAAGCTGGGGCGCGCATGTCGACAGCTGGACCATCAACCCCCCGCGCGGCGTCGTCCTCCTGCGCTACGAGGACATGCTGGCCGACCCCAAGCGCGCCTTCGGGGGCATGCTGACGGCGCTCGGCGTGCAGTTCCGCCCGGTCGATCTGCGCAAGGCGGTGGAGGCGACGGCTTTCGCGCGGCTTCGGGCCGAGGAGGGGCGGGCGGGCTTCTCCGAGACGCCCGGTTCTACCGAGCGCTTCTTCCGCAAGGGCGCCTCGGGCGGCTGGCGCGAGGCGCTGTCGGAAGCGCAGGCGCGCCGGCTGACCGAAGCCTTTGGACCGACCATGGCGCGGCTCGGCTACGAGGTCTGATCCTCGAGCGCCTGCCGGCGCAGTTCGCGCCGCATGATCTTGCCGGTCGCCGTCGTCGGCATCGTCTGCGCGAAGATCACCCGGCGCGGCGCCATGTGCGGGCTGAGACGGGCGCGGACATGGGCCCGCAGCGCCTCGGCCAGCGCGTCGGAGGCGGCGTATCCGGGGCGCAGCGTCACGCAGGCCGTCACCGCTTCGGTGCGCACCGGGTCGGGCAGACCGATCACCGCGGCGAGCGCCACCGCCTCATGCGCGACGAGGCAATTCTCGATCTCGGTCGGCCCGATCCGATAGCCCGATGACGTGATGACGTCGTCGCCGCGCCCAGAGAAGAAGACGTAGCCCTCGGCGTCCATCGTCCCCTCGTCGCCCGAGCGCATCCAGTCGCCGGCGAATTTTTCGGCTGTCTTGTCGGGCCGGCCCCAGTATTCGAGGAACATCGCCGGCGAGCCGCGGCGCATCGCGATCTCGCCGGTCTCGCCGCGCGGCAGTTCCCGCCCCTGCGCGTCGATGATCGCGACGTCATGGCCGGGGACGGGGCGGCCCATCGAGCCGGGCTTCACCGGCATGATCCGGGCGTTGTTGGCGAGCACCTTGTTGCATTCGGTCTGGCCGTAGAACTCCGCAATCGTCAGCCCGAAGGCCTCGCGCCCCCACTCCACCAGCTCCGCGCCCAGAGCCTCGCCGCCCGAGCCGACCGTGCGAAGATCGAGAGCGCCGGGCTTGGGCGCGCCGGCCTGGCGCATAAGCTTCAGCGCAGTCGGCGGCAGGAAGGCGCAGCGCACGCCGAACTCGGCCATCAGCGCCGCCGCGCGCTCGGGGTCGAAGCGCTCCATCCGGTGCGACAGGACGGGGACGCCCCAGTGCAGCGCCGGCATCAGCACGTTGCACAGGCCGCCCATCCACGCCCAGTCGGCCGGCGTCCAGAACAGATCGCCCGGCTGCGGCGGGAAGTCGTGCACGAGGGCCGCGCCCGGCAGGTGGCCAGCCATCACCCGATGCGCGTGCAGCGCGCCCTTGGGCGGGCCGGTGGTGCCGGAGGTGTAGGAGATGAAGGCCGGATCGTCCGGCCCGGTCTCGGCGCAGTCCTGCGCGTCGGAGGCGCGGGCGAGCAGGGCGTCGAAGCTCTCGGCGTCGTCGCCCGCGCCGTCGACGCTCAGGATCAGGCGCAGATCGGGGAGATCGTCGCGGATCGCGGCGATCTTGGGCAGGTTGGCCGCGTCGGTCACGATCGCCCGCGCGCCGCTGTCCTGAAGGCGGAAGCGCAGCCCGTCGGCGCCGAACAGGGTGAACAGCGGCACGACGATGGCGGCGAGGCGATAGGCGGCGAGGTGGACCAGCAGCGTCTGCGGCGATTGCGGCAACAGCACCGCCACACGGTCGCCGCGCCCCACGCCCTGCGCCGCGAGCGCGTTGGCGAGGCGGCGCGCCTGGCGGTCGATCTCGCCATGGGGCCAGCGCTCGGTCGTCCCGTCGGCGCGCAGATGGATCAGCGCGAGGCGGTCGGGCTCGGCGCGCGCCCGCGCCCCGACAAGCGCCTCGGCGATGTTGAAGCGGGCGGGCAGACGCCAGCGGAAGGCGGCGCGCAAGTCGTCCCAGCCGAGGCCGGGGCGCAGGCCCTCATGCAGGGGAGGAGCGAGGCTCATGCCAGCGCTGCGGCGAGTTCGTCGCGCAGGGCGGCGATCTCGGCGGCGGCCTTTCCGGCCTTCTCGATCTCGGTGACGCCGGCGCCGGCCATGAAGGCCGTGGCGAAGGCGATGCGGTTGCCGATGCGCGCGGCGGTCAGCTCGGCGCCGCTGTCGAGCAGGATGCGCTCGACCTCCGCGCCGGGGCCGCCGCGGGGCGGCAGGCGGTTGAGCACGACGCGGGCGAGCGCGCCCTCGCGTGCGGTCATCTTCAGCGTGGCCCGCGTCGCCCAGGCGTCCGGCGCCGAGGGCTGGGCGGGGATGGCGACCAGATCGGCCTCGCGCAGCGCCGCGCGCAGCAGCACGTCGGCGTTGCCGGGGCAGTCCACCAGCACGAGATCGGCCTCGGCCTTGGCGCGGCGGATGTCGGAACTCGCGCGCCATTCCGAGCTCTCCCAGAACGGGAAGTCCACTCCCTCCAGCCCCCGTTCGGCGCGGGAGCGTGCGCGGGCGTCGATCCAGGCGGCGAGGCTGCGCTGCGGGTCGAGGTCGATCAGCGCCACGCGGACGCCCTCCTGCGCCCAGGCGACGGCGAGCTGGGTGAGGAGCGTCGTCTTGCCGGCCCCGCCCTTCTGCTGCGCGAATGTCGCCACGCTGGCCATCGGCTCCACCCCTGCCTGAAACGATCTGTTGACCGATCTGTACGCCCTCGGACGCGCAGCGCAACTGTTGCGCGATTGACCGGGCGGCGCGTCGGCGTCACCTTTCGCGCAACGATTCAACAGGGGAGAGGCGTGATGTCCATGGAAATGACCCGGCGCGGCGCGATGGGCGCGGCGATCGGCGGGGCTGCGGCGCTGGCGCTTGCGGGCGGCGCGCGGCCCGCGCGGGCGGCGGCGGAGATGCAGGGCGCGATGGTTCCGGCGGTGCGCCGCTTCAAGCTCGGCGGCTTCGAGGTGACCACGATTCATGACGGCGCGGTCTCGATGCCGGGGCCGCATCCGATCTTCGGCGAGAACCAGAGCGCCGAGGACGTCGCGGCTTTCGCCGAGGCCAATCTGCTGCCGGCCGACCAGATGCAGATCAGCTTCACCGTGACGCTGGTCAACACCGGGTCGGAGCTGATCCTGTTCGACGCCGGCAACGGCGTGGGCCGGCGGCCCAATGCGGGCCTGCTGCTCTCGCGCCTCGCCGCGGCTGGCGTGACGCCGGAGCAGATCGACCTCGTCGCCTTCACCCATTTCCACGGCGACCATATCGGCGGCGTGATCGAGGACGGCGCGCGCGCTTTTCCCAACGCCCGCTACGCCGCCTCGGCGGTCGAGTTCGACCACTGGACCGACATCGAGAACGCGACCGACCTCGTGATCTCCAATGTCGAACCGCTGGCCGACGAGATGACGATGCTCGCGCCGGGCGACGCGCTCGTCTCCGGGATCGAAGTCATCGATTCGATGGGCCACACGCCCGGCCACGTCTCCTATCATCTCGAAAGCGAGGGCCGGCGGCTGGTGATCGCGGGCGACGTCGCCAATCATTACGCGCTGTCGCTGGCGCGGCCCGACTGGCATGTGCGCTTCGACATGGACAAGGAGAAGGCGGTGGCGGCGCGCCAGCGCGTGTTCGGGATGATCGCCGCCGACCGGATTCCGTTCATCGGCTACCACATGCCGCCGCCCGCCGTCGGCTATGTGGTCGCGGAGGGGCAGGGCTTCCGCTTCATTCCGGAGAGCTACCAGCTCAGCCTCTGAGGACGCGTCCTTCGCAGTTGCGCGGGTTTCGGTCATTGGCCGAGGCTCCCCGCTCGCCCCTTGGTCCGTGCGACCAGCGCGGACCGCGCCCTCCCTCCCCCCGGGGAGGGCGCATTGCAACGACGAAAATAGCTGAACGCTCGAAGTACTTGGGGCCATAAACCGCACAGCGCATTCGCAGCGAAGCGCCCACCCGAGGGAGGGCGCGGTCCTTGGCGCGCATGTAAACCGGTGGGAACGCTCGCCATCCCGCCCTGCGAAAATCCTTCTCCCGCTCCGCCCGACGCGCTAAGCCTTGCGCCCGCCGCCAGAGCCGGAACTACGCCGCATGTGGACCCTTCCCAACATCCTCACCGTCGGCCGCCTGCTCGCCGCGCCCTGCGTGCTGCTCGCGATCGTCGCGCTGCCGGAGGGGAAGGGGGCCTGGGCCGCCTTCGCCCTCTTCGCCGCCGCTGCGCTGACGGACTGGCTCGACGGCAAGCTGGCTCGGGCGAGGGGGCAGGAGAGCGGCTTCGGGCGCATGCTCGACCCGATCGCCGACAAGGCGATGACGCTGATCGCGCTGGCGGCGCTGATGGGCCTGCACGGCCCGGCCTTCTGGCTCGCGGCCCCGGTCGCGGTGATCGTGCTGCGCGAGACGGCGGTCGCCGGCCTGCGCGAATATCTCCAGGGCGCCGATATCCTCTCCGTGACGCGGCTGGCCAAATGGAAGACCACGGCGCAGCTCGCCGCCATCGCCGTCCTGCTCGCGGCGACGGCGAGCGGGGCGGGGTGGATGCTCTGGCTCGGCGGCGGGCTGCTTTGGCTCGCCGCGGCTTTGACGGCGGTCACCGGCTGGGACTATTTTGCCCGCGGGCTCGCGGTGATCGCGGCCGACGACGCGGCGAAGGGGCGCTGAGGATGCAGGTTCTCTATTTCGCATGGCTGCGCGAGCGCATCGGCGCCGCGCGCGAGGACGTGGCGACCGAGGCCGCGACCGTCGCCGATCTGGTCGCCGAGCTGCGCGCGCGCGAGCCGCGCTACGCGGCCGCCTTCGCCGATCTCGGCGCTATCCGCGTGGCGATCGATCAGGAGATGCGCGATTTCGACGCGCCGCTGGCCGGCGCGCGCGAAGTCGCTTTCTTTCCGCCGGTCACGGGGGGCTGAGCATGGCCGCGCGCGTTCAGGAGGCCGATTTCGACATCGCCGCCGAGATCGACGCGCTGACCGCGGGACGCACGGATGTCGGCGCGGTCGTCACCTTCACGGGCCTCGTGCGCGAAGTGGCGGGCGGGGGCGATCAGAGCCTGACGCTAGAGCATTATCCGGGCATGACGGAAAAGGCGCTGGCGGAGATCGAGGCGCAGGCGAAGGCGCGCTGGCCCCTGAGCGGGTCGGCCATCGTCCACCGCGTCGGACCTCTGGCGCCCGGCGACCGCATCGTGCTTGTGGTCACGGCGAGCGCGCACCGTCAGGCCGCCTTCGAGGCGGCTGAGTTCCTGATGGACTGGCTCAAGACGAAAGCGCCGTTCTGGAAGCGGCAGGAAAGCGCCGCGGGCGCGACATGGGTCGACGCGCGCGAGGCCGACGACGCGGCGGCGGCGCGCTGGGGGGCGGGCTGAGGCGATGTACGCGCCGCCGGCTTTCGTCGAGGACGGCGCCGCTGCGCTGCGCGCGCTGGCCGCAAGCCATCCGCTGGCGCTGCTGATCGCGCTCGGCCCCGGCGGTGCGGTCGCCGATCCGGTCCCCATGCTGCACGACCCCGAGCCCGGGCCCTTCGGCGCGCTGCGCGCCCATCTCGCGCGGGCCAATCCGCAGGTCGAGGCGCTGCGGGCGTCGCCGCAGGCGCTGGTCGTGTTCCAGGGGCCGCAGGGCTATGTGACGCCGTCCTGGTATCCCTCCAAGCGCGAGACCGGGAAGGTCGTGCCCACCTGGAACTACGCCGTGGTTCAGGCGCGCGGCGCGGCGCGGCTCGTCGATGACGCCGGCTGGCTGCGCCGCCAGATCGACGATCTGACCGCGATGATGGAAGGGCCGCGGCGCGCGCCCTGGGCGGTCGACGATGCGCCGGCGCCGTTCGTGACGGCGCAGCTGCGGGGGATCGTGGGCGTCGAGATCGTCGTCGCCTCGGTCGAGGCGAAAGTGAAGATGAGCCAGAACCGCCCCGAAGCGGACAGGCGCGGCGTCGCGGAGGGCTTCGACGCCGAACCGGCGCCCGAAGCGGCGGCGCTCGCAGCGCTGGTGCGCGCGAAAGGCGGGCTATGAGCGCAGCGGCGTCGCGGCGGCGGGCCTCAGGGGTCCTCGGCGTCTTCCTTCACGAGGGCCTCATAGGCGGCGCGCCATTCTGCGGTCTCGCGGCGGGCCGAGCCGAGCGCGTCCATGGCCGCCGCAAGCTCTGCGCGGGTCTGCGACAGCTCCGAGGCGAGCTCGGCGCGGACCTCCGCGACGCCGGTCTCGCCGGCGGCCTCGGCTTCGGCGCGGCGGGCTTCGGCGAGGTCGCGCGCGGCTTCGGCGGCGTGCAGGCGGGCGGCGAGTTCGGCCATGTGGGCGGCCGCCTCGGCGCTGTGGTCATGGGCGCGGCGCCATAGCC
Source organism: Rubrimonas sp. (assembly GCF_036788415.1). NCBI lineage: Bacteria > Pseudomonadati > Pseudomonadota > Alphaproteobacteria > Rhodobacterales > Paracoccaceae > Rubrimonas > Rubrimonas sp. The sequence continues at coordinate 46,496 of NZ_DAIQNN010000011.1, forward strand.
AGCAGCCGAGCCAGCCGAGACCGACGGCGAGCAGCAGGATCGCCGCGAGGGCGAAGGAGAGGGGCAGGCGAGTCATGGGGCCTCGTCGGACGCGGATGCGGCGGTATGGACCGGCGCGAATGCGATCCGGCGGTTGCGGGCGCGGCCCTCTTCCGTGGCGTTGTCCGCGATCGGCTGCGCCTCGCCGACCCCGAGCGCGGTCAGCGTCCCTTCGGGCGCCCCGCGCGCGACGAGCGCCGCGCGCACCGCGTCGGCCCGGGACTGGCTGAGCCGCGCATTGTAGCCCTCCGAGCCCTGCGAGTCGGTGTGGCCTTCGACGCGGATCGCCCCGCCGCCGCAGCGGCGCAGCGCGCCGGCGAGCGCGTCGAGCGTGGGGCCGCTCGCGGCGTCGATGGCGGCCTCGCCGGGGGCGAAGAGGATCGGATCCGCGGCGGCGATCTCGGTGAGGCGTTCGGCGCAGCGGCCCGGAGGCAGGCGCGTCGCCGCGGCGCGGGCGGGCAGGTCCACGGTCACCCGGCTTTGGCGCGCCCAGCCCTCCGGGGCGGCTGCGTCGAGGGCGCGGGCGGCGCGACCTGCGGCGACGGCGTCGCCCGTCGCGCCGGTCAGGACGATCTCGCCCGACGCGACCAGCGCCGCGCCGTGCTCCAGCGCCGCCAGCCCGTCGATGGCGGCCAGCGCCGCGGCGCGCCAGCCGTCTGGCGCAGGCGCCTCGGACAGGGTCAGGCCCGCATGCAGGCGATGCGCGCCGAGCGCCGCGCCGGCGTAGGACAGCACCGCCGCGCGCGTCGCCTCGTCGGGGGCCGCGCCCGTCAGGATCGCGAGGTCGGGCGCGAGCTGGGCGCGCAGCCATGCCGAGGCGTCCGGCGCCGGCGGCTGCGACAGGGGTTGCGCGAGAGCGGGAACGGCGGCGGTCTCGGTCTCGGGCGCCGCCTGGATCGGCGCCGGGTCCGCGGGCGCATCGAGGCCGAGCGTCATCGCGACGCCCTGCGCCGCGGCCCGCTCCACGAGCGCCGCGAGGCGCGCTGCGGCTGCGCCGTCGCGGGCGGCGCCTTCGACGGCGACCGCGCCCGCTTCGGCGACGACCTTGCCATGGGCGAGCTGGGCTGCGGCGGCGACGGCCGCGCGTTCGGTCTCGGGCCAGTTTTCGGGCGGGGCGACCGAGCCCGTCAGGCAGAAATCCTGCGGCGCGCGGCCGAGCGCCGTTGCAAGCGTCTCAGCGACGCGCTCGCGGCTCTCGGCGTCGGGAAGCGCCCCCGCGAACGAGGCGGTTCCCGGGGCTACGAGGACCGTCAGGCCGACCGGCGGCGGCGCGGCGGCGGTCGGCGCCTCGGCCGCGGCGGGCGTCTCGGGGTCGGCGAGGGCGTCGCGCACCGCGGCGAAGCGCTCGAACTCCCGCGCCAGCGTTCTGGCGCGCGCTGCGGCGGCGGCGTCCGGCGGAACGCCGGTGAGGGCGAGGGCGACCCCGTCGGCCTCGACCGTCATCCAGTCGAGTCCTGCGGCGCGCGCGGAGGCGACCGCGCGCTTCTCGGTCGTCCGCTCGATCAGCCCGGAGGTCGCCCAGCCGACGCCGAACGCGCCGAGCGCCGCGGCGACGCCGAAAGCGGCGAACAGGAGGCGGGTGCGAGGGGTGACGGCCATGACGCTGCATCGCGCGCGCGCCGCGCCCTGTCAATCGGCGCGGCACTTCGATGCGCCGCCCTGCGTCTTGCCTCGGGGAGGCGCTTCGCGGCACTCTCCCGCCGGCGCGCGCCGCGCCCGATGGATCCGCCGATGCCGACGCTCGCCCCGCCACCGCGCTTCTTCAACGCCACGGCGCAGGGCTTCGCCCGCGTCGCGGTGGCGACCCCAGCGGTGCGCCCCGCGGACCCCGCCTTCAACGCCGCGGCGATCGCCGGGATGGCGCGGCGGGCCGAGGCGGCGGGCGCGCTCCTCCTGCTGACGCCCGAGCTGGGCCTGAGCGGCTACGCCATCGACGACCTGCTGCATCAGGACGCGCTGCTCGACGGGGTCGAGGCGGGCCTTGCGGCGCTCGGCTCGGCGACGCGCGATTTGGGCGTTCTTCTGGTCGTCGGCGCGCCGCTGAGGGTCGCGGGGCGGCTGCACAATTGCGCGCTGGTGCTGCATCGCGGGCGGGTCCTGGGCGCCGTTCCGAAATCGCATCTGCCCAATTACCGGGAATTCTACGAGGCGCGGCATTTCGCGCCGGCGGGGGCCGCCGCCGCAGGGGCCGACGCCGTGCGGATCGCCGGCGTGGAGGCGCCCTTCGGGACCGATCTGCTGTTCGAGGTCGAGGACGTCCCCGGCTTCACGCTGGCGCTCGAGCTCTGCGAGGACGTCTGGACGCCGATCCCGCCTTCGGCGCGCGCGGCGATGGCGGGGGCGACGGTGGTCGCCAACCTCTCCGCCTCCAACGCGTCGGTCGGCAAGGCGGATTACCGGCACGCGCTCTGCGCGGTGACTTCGGCGCGCCAGCTCTGCGCCTATCTCTATTCGGCGGCTGGGGCGGGCGAATCGACGACCGACCTCGCCTGGGACGGGCAGGCGATGATCTACGAGGCGGGCGCGCTGCTGGCGGAGTCGGAACGCTTCGCGCTGGAGCCCCGGATCATCCCGGCGGATGTGGACCTGCGGCTGCTGCAGGCGGAGCGCATCCGCAATTCCAGCTTCGCCGATTGCGCGCGCGCGAACCCGCCGGCGCGCGCCTATCGCCGCGTCGCGCTTCGCCTGTCGCCCGATCTCGAGCGCGACGCGGGGCTGCTGCGGGCCGTGCCGCGCTTTCCCTTCGTTCCCGACGATGCGGCGCGGCGCGACGCGCTCTGCGCCGAGGCCTACCAGATCCAGGTGGACGGGCTGCGCCAGCGGATCGCGGCGACCGGGGTGAAGCGGCTGGTGATCGGCGTCTCGGGCGGGCTCGATTCGACGCAGGCGCTGCTGGTGGCATGCCAGTGCATGGACCTGCTGGGGCGGCCCCGCACCGACGTCCTCGCCCACAGCCTCCCCGCCTTCGCCACCTCGCGGCGCACCCGCGCCCAGGCGCATCGGTTGATGGCGGCGCTCGGGGTGACGGCGCGCGAAGTCGACATGACGCCCGCCTGCCTGCAGATGCTGCGCGACATCGGCCACCCTGCGGCGAACGGCGCGCCGCAGCACGACATCGCTTTCGAGAACGTGCAGGCCGGCGCGCGCACCTCGTTCCTGTTCCGCGTCGCCAACCATGAAGGGGGCATGGTGCTGGGGACCGGCGATCTGTCTGAGCTGGCGCTCGGCTGGGCGACCTATGGCGTCGGCGACCAGATGAGCCATTACAACGTCAACGCCTCGGCCCCCAAGACGCTGATCCAGCATCTGCTGCGCTGGGTGGCGGAGGGCGGGCGCTTCGGGGCGGAGGCGTCGGCCGCGATCCGCGACATCCTCGCCACCGAAATCTCGCCGGAATTGGTGCCGGGCGATGCGGGCGCGGATGGCCCGGCGCAGCGCACCGAGGACGTGGTCGGGCCTTACGCGCTGCAGGATTTCAACCTGTTCCACATCACCCGCTACGGGATGGACCCCGGGCGCGTGGCGTTCCTCGCCTGGCATGCGTGGCGCGACGCGCAGGCGGGGCGCTGGCCGGAGGGGATCGCCGAGGCGGATCGCCGCGCCTACGACCTCGACGAGATCGCGCGGTGGCTGCGGGTGTTCCTGACGCGCTTCTTCGGGTCTAGCCAGTTCAAGCGCTCGGCCATGCCGAACGGGCCGAAGATCAGCTCCGGCGGCGCGCTCTCGCCCCGCGGCGACTGGCGCGCGCCGTCCGACGGCGCGCCCGATCTGTGGCTCGCGGCGCTCGACGCGGCGCTGGGGATCGACCGGCGCGGCGGCGATGACGCGGCGGATTTATGATAGATTCATCCTCGACGGCGTAAGCCTGACTCGAAGCGGCGGGACCTGTTCCGCAGCAGCGTGGAGGGAGCGATGATCGGACCCCGCGCGACATTCGGCGAACTCGCCGAGGCGCTCGAAGCGGCGGGCGTGGGCGTGTTTCTCTATGAGGGGGCGCGCCAGTCGCGCCGCTGGCTCGCAGGGGCCGCGCTGTTCGAAGGCGCGCATCGCGGCGCGGCAGGCGACCGGATCGGCGACCCGGGGCCCGGCGTCGACGCGCATCTGCTGCGGCTCGGCGACTGCCCCGAGGGCGGTCCGCGCTTTCTGGGCGTGGTGCGCGCGGCGGACGGGGCCGCGCCGACCTGCCTGCTGTCGCATCGCGAGGGCCGCTCGGGGCTGCAGGCGCATCTGACGCATTTGGGCGAGACGCTGCCGCCCGAGTCGCTGGTGGTCTGCGCCGCCTTCGGCGTGGACGGGATGCGCGAATTCGTGCGCGCCTATGGCTACGACGCGGGCGACGCGCTGGCGCTGGCGCTTGGCCGCCGGCTCGCCGCGCTTCTGCCCGAGGACGCGGCATTCGCCCGCCTGGCGGGCGCCAAGTTCGGCGCGGTGATGGTCGGCCAGACCGCCGAGAGCTTCCGCGCGCTGGCGGAGACGATCGGCGCCGAACTGCGCGAGGCGAGCTTCGACGTGGGCTTCGGCCCGGTCTCGATGACGCTGTCGATCGGGGCGGCCTTCGCGCGGCCCGAGGCGCTGGCGACGCCCGAACCCTTCGACGCGGCGCTCGCCGCGCTCGACGAGGCGACGGGCGAGGGCGAGGCCGGGCTGTTCATCGCCGGTCCCGACGACGAGCCGCCCCTGCTGTCGCCCTCCGCGATGCGGGCGGGGGCGCGGGCGGTGATGCGCGCGCTCGAGCAGGACCGCGTGGCCATCGCCTTCCAGCCTGTCGTGACCTCCGCCGATCCCGACCGCATCGCCTTCCGCGAGTGCCTCGCGCGGGTGCTCGACGACGACGGGCGCTGGATCGCCGCGGGGATGTTCCTGCCCAAGATCGAGAGGCTCGATCTGGTGCGCGCGCTCGACCGTCGGGTGCTGGCGCTGGCGCTGGCCTCGCTGGAGGCCCATCCGACCGAGCGGCTGTCGGTCAACGTCTCTGTGCGCACGATGCGCGACCGGGGCTGGCTGCGCGACCTGCAGGAGGCCACGGCCCGCACGCCGGGCGTGGTGGAGCGGCTGATCGTGGAGCTGACCGAGAGCTCCGCCGTCACCGACCCCGAGCGCACCTTGGCGTTTCTCGACGAGATCCGCGCGCTTGGCGTCGCGATCGCGCTCGACGATTTCGGGGCGGGCTATTCGAGCTTCCGGCTGCTGCGCGACTTCCGGCCCGACTGGGTCAAGATCGACGGCGGCTTCGTGAAGGGCGTGGCCGAAGACCCCGACAACAAGCTGTTCGTGGACACTCTCGTTGGCATCGCGCGCAATTTCGACATGGCGACCGTCGCCGAATTCGTCGAAACCGAAGCCGAGGCGGAGACGCTGCGCGCGCTCGGCGTGGACTGTCTGCAGGGCTATCGCTACGGACGGCCCGTGATCGCGCCGGACTGGACGCAGGACGCGGCGCGGCGCGCCGGCGGCTGAACGGCGAGCTTCAGCGGGCGCGCGCCGCCTGCGCGTCTCGCGCCTGCGCGACCCAGCGGCGCGCCCAGGCGAGCGCCTCGGGCCATTCGGGTTGCCAGCGCTTGTTCAATTCGAGATTGGCGATCGCGGGTCCGGCATAGGGCAGACCCGCCAGCGCGTCCCATGGCAGCGCGCCCGCGCCCGGCGGCAGATGCAGGTCGCCGAAGCCGAACATCATCGCATCGCCATGCGACCAGGGCCGGAAGGCGGGGACGCGCCCGAAGCTGTCATGCAGGTGCAGATGGCGCGCATGGCGGGCGAGGTCGCGCATCTCGGCGACCATGTCGAAGCCGCGCCGCGCGGCGTTGAGGGCCGCGTGGCTGAAATCCAGCGTCGCGGCGATCCAGGGGCTCGCCGCCGCGTCGAGCTGGGCGGCGAGTTCGCGCGGCGAGGCGGCCCATGCGGTCGCGTCCGGGTTCACGGTCTCGACCGCGACGACGACCTTCGCGGCCTGCGCGGTCGCGGCGAGCTCGGCGAGGCCCTCGCGCTCGCAGGCGAGCGCGTCGGCGACGCGCGCCGGCGTTGGGTCGAGGACATGGGCCGCGTGCTGCACCATCAGCGGCGCGCCGATCTCGGCGGCCACCTCGATGGTGGCGCGCACGATGTCTCGATGCAGCTGCGCGTTCGGGCGGTCGCCGAGATTGCACGACAGCGCGCCGTGGACGGTCAGCGAAAACGGTCGGTCCGCGCAGACGCGGCGCATCTGCATCAGCGGGCCGCGCCGGATTCGCCCGCCCATGACCACGCCGAGCGCGGGCAGGAAGATCTCGACGCTGTCGAGGTCGAGCTTCTCGAACATGTCGAGCGCCGGCCCGAGCTCCTGCAGCGCGTCCGCCGAATGGTCGAGGCTCAGACCCACCCCGGCCAGCGCCGACGCCTCAGGGCCGCCGCCCGCGGCGGGGCGTGGGGACGGGGCGACGCTCACTGCTCCATCGCTTCCAGCTGGTCGATCATGCCCGAGATCAACGACAGGCCGCAGCGCCAGAAATCGGGATCGGCGGCGTTCAGCCCGAAAGGCGCGAGCAGCTCCGCGTGATGCCGGGCGCCGCCGGCGCGCAGCATCTCGAAATATCTCTCCTGAAAACCTGCGGGCTGCGCCTCGTAGGCGGCGTAGAGCGCGTTCACCAGCCCGTCGCCGAAGGCGTAGGCGTAGACGTAGAACGGCGTGTGGATGAAGTGCGGAATGTAGGTCCAGAAGGTCTCGTAGCCCTCGGCGAATTCAAAGGCCGGCCCGAGGCTCTCGCGCTGGACGCCGAGCCAGATCTCGCCGAGCGCGTCGGGCGTCAGCTCGCCCTCGCGGCGGGCGGCGTGCACCCGGCCCTCGAAGGCGTAGAACGCCATCTGGCGCACCACGGTGTTGAGCATGTCCTCGACCTTGCCGGCGAGGAGCGCCTTGCGCTTCGCGGGGTCGGTCGCGGCCGACAGCAGGCGCTGGAAAGTCAGCATCTCGCCGAACACGGAAGCCGTCTCGGCCAGCGTCAGCGGCGTGCGCGAGAGCAGCTCTCCCTGGCCCGCGGCGAGGCGCTGGTGCACGCCATGGCCGAGTTCGTGCGCCAGCGTCATCACGTCGCGCGTCTTGCCCAGATAGTTCAGCAGCACGAAGGGATGCGCGTCCGACACGGTCGGGTGCGCGAAGGCGCCCGGGCTCTTGCCCTTGGTCGCCGGCGCGTCGATCCAGCCTTCCTCGAAGAAGGGGCGGGCGAGATCGGCCATCCGCGGATCGAAATCGCCGTAGGCCCCGAGCACGATCTCGCGCGCCTCCGCCCAGGGGACGACCCGGTCGTCGGCTTCGGGCAAGGGCGCGTTGCGGTCCCAGTGTTGCAGCTTCTCCAGCCCGAGCCAGCGCGCCTTAAGCGCGTAATAACGGTGCGAAAGCTGCGGCAGCGCCGCCGTCACCGCCGCCGCCAGAGCGTCGACCACTTCCGGCTCGACATGGTTGGAGAGGTGCCGGAACGCCTGCGGCGTCGGATATTTGCGCCAGCGGTCGTCGATCTCCTTCTCCTTGACCAGCGTGTTCATGATCAGGGCGAAGAGGCGCAGATTGGCCTTGAAGACCTTCGCCAGCGCATGGGCGGCGGTCTCGCGGCGCGCGCGGTCGGCGTCGGACAGGCGGTTGAGCGTCGCCTCAAGGCCGAGCGTCTCGCCGCCCACCTCGAAGCTCAGCGAGGCGGTGGTCTCGTCGTAGAGGCGCATCCAGGCGGAGGGGCCGACGACCGAGCGGTCGTGCTCCAGCCGCTCGATCTCGTCGGAGAGCTGGTGCGGGCGGAAGGCGCGGACGCGATCGAGCCAGGGTCGGTAGCGCCCGAGCGCCGGGCTCTCCGCCAGCTTGTCGGCGAGCGCGCCGTCGTCGATGCGGTTGAGTTCGAGCGAGAAGAACACCAGAGGCGAAGTGAGGTCGGCGATCTCCGCCTGAAGGTCGCCCATCATCTTGGCGCGCGCGACGTCGGTCGTGTCCTGCTGGTAGCGCAGGCCGGCGTAGGACATGACCCGCCCGAGCTTCATCTCGATGCGCTCATAGGCCGCGACCGCCTCGGCCAGCGCGTCGCCGCTCAGCGCGGCGAGCTTTCCTTCGAGGCGCGCGGCGAAGTCGGCGGCCTGCGCGCGGGCCCAGTCGAGATCGGCGCGCAGGGCCGGATCGTCGGGCGCGCGATAGAGGTCGTCGAGCCGCCACACCGGCAGATCGCCGAGCGCGCCGCCGCCGCCGGGCGTCTCGGGCTGGTCGCGACAGATGGGGTGGGCGCGCATCGGAACCTCGCAGCGGGAAACCTGCGTCGGAGCCTAGCCTGTTCGCCGCGGCGCCGCCAGCGGGGCGCCGTCGCGGCGGCGCTCGAAAGCGAACCGCCCCGCGCGTGGGCGCGGGGCGGTTGCGGGCCGAAAGGGCCGATCGGGCGATCAGTCGGAGACGGTGATCTCGACGCGGCGGTTGCGCGCCTCGCGGACGTTCGGGCCGGTGTCCACCGCGGGCTCGGTCCAGGAGCGGCCGGCCGTGGTGATGTCGCCGGCGGGCACGCCCAGATCTACCATGCGGTCGCGGACGGCGAAGGCGCGACGCTCGGAGAGGCGCTGGTTGAAGTCGAGCGAGCCGACCGTGTCGGTGTGGCCGACCAGCGAGACCGCCTTGGACGCGCCGCCGATGGCGCTCACGACGTCCTGGATCACGCTGTTCGCGGCGGCGGTCAGCGCGGAGCTGCCGAAGCCGAAGAAGACCGTCATGTCGCCGACCTGCACGCCGGTGCAGGCGGTCGCAGCGGCGTCGTACTGGGCGCGCGCGGCTTCGGGGTCCTGACCGGGAGCCTGGTAGAGCGACTCGACGTAGAAGTCGTAGAGCGCCATCATCTTGGCGCATTCGGCCGGACGGTCGCCCGCATACCGGTCGACATTGGCCAGCGTCGTGGCGCGGAGCGCGGCGGCGTCGCCGTTCACGCCGAAATCGGCCGGATCGTACAGCGGCAGCGGCGAGCCGGCGGACGCGGCGCGCGAACGGCCCATATAGACCGTCGTGTCGAGCCAGTTGACCTCGGTGTTCGCATTGTAGGCGGCGATCTGCTGATACTCGCGGGCCAGCGCGTCGTTGAACGACGAGCCGCCGATCGTCTCGCCGAGGAAGCTCTCGGCGGAAGTGAAGGTCTCCACGAGCGAGCCGCCCGGCAGGTTCGTCGTGCAGCCAGCGGCGGCGAGCGCCGCGCAGGCGACCATCGTGCGGGAAATGGTTTTCATCCCTCTCTCCGTTCCAGTTGCGGGGCATGCGTGCATCCGCCGCCCCTTATTAGATAACGCCCTCGTCGGCCCATCGGGCTCCACTCCGGTGCTTTGGCACGAAACAAGTCGGCTCACAATCGCGGATCGCCCTCCGCCCGCCGGCATGCGATCAGTTTGAGGGCGCCGTCGCAGAATGACAACAGTGGCGCGCAACTCTGCGCATCGTCGGAATTTTAAGGATTGTCCGGGCAGCATCCCCGAACGCGCCCGGGACCGTCCCGGGACCGCCCCGCCCGCTGGACCGCGATGATCCTGATCGTCGAAGGCGACCCGGCGCAAGCCGGCCTGATCTCCGCCGCGCTCGGCCGCGCGGGGCTCGCCCATGCGCTCGCGCCCGACGCCGCGGCGCTGACGGCGCGTCTCGCCGAGGGCGACGCGACGCTCGCGCTGCTCGATCTCGACCCGCCCCATCTGGAGGCGCTGGAGACGCTCCGCCTGTTGCGCGCGCGCCATGCGCACTTGCCGATCCTCGCGCTATCGGCGGTGGGCTCGGTCGCGCGCGCGGTCGCGGCGATCCGCGCCGGGGCCGACGACCTTATTCTGAAACCTGTTTCAGAACAGAGGCTTGAGACGGCAGTCCGCAGCGCGATCGCCGCTGCGCGCAAGGCGGCCCTCGCGGCGCCGGCCGATGCGGCGGCGGCCCCCGAAGCCCGGCCGGATGCGCGGACTGGTTTCGGCGGCGTCGTCGCGCGCAGCGCCGCGATCCGCGACGCTATCGCGATCGCCGAGCGCGCCGCGGGGTCCGAGGCCCCGTTGCTGCTCGAAGGCGAGTCGGGCGTCGGCAAGGAGGTTTTCGCGCGCGCCGTCCACCGCGGGTCGCGCCGCGCCGCAGGGCCCTTCGTCGCCGTCAACTGCGGTGCGCTGCCCGAGGCTCTGGTGGAGTCGATCCTGTTCGGCCACGCCCGCGGCGCCTTCACCGGCGCGACCGACAGCCGCCCCGGCAAGTTCGGCGAGGCGGATGGCGGCGTGCTGTTTCTCGACGAGGTTGCCGAATTGCCGCAGCAGGCGCAGGTCAAGTTGCTGCGCGCGCTGCAGGAGCGGGTGATCGACCCGGTCGGCGCGACGGGGCCGCGCCCGGTCGACATCCGCATCATGTCGGCGACGAATCGCGCCCTTGCGCAGGAAGTCGCCGCCGGTCGGTTCCGCGAGGATTTGTATTACCGCCTCAGCGTGTTGCCGATTCGCATCCCGCCGCTGCGCGAGCGGCGCGAGGACATCGCGCCGCTCGCCGAACATGCGGCGCGTCGGCTCGCCGCCGCCGAGGGGCGGGCGCCGGCGGTCTTCTCGCCTGAGGCGCTCGAGATGCTCGTCCTCGCCGACTGGCCCGGCAATGTGCGCCAGCTCGAGAACGCGGTGCATCGCGCAATGGTGCTGGCCGACGGCGCGCCGCTCGCGCCGCGGCATTTCGCGCTCGACGCGCCGGCGCCGACGCTCCAGCCCCCGGCGCCGAGCTCCGCCGGGCACATTCGCCCCTTGGCCGAGATCGAGGCCGAGCACATCCATCGCGCATTGATCCGTTACGAGTGGCGCATCGCCGAGACGGCGCGCCGGCTGGGAATCGGCCGCTCGACGCTCTACCGCAAGATCGAGGAGCTGGGCCTCGCTGCGCGTCTGGCGAGCGAGGGGTGACGCAAAGGCGCATTCGCGATATCGGTTTCGGCGTCTCTCGCCGTCCCTCGCCGGAGCCGCCTCGTGACCGCGCCGCGCATCGCCTTCGACAACAGCTACGCCCGCCTGCCGGATCGGTTCTTCGCGCGCGTCGCCCCGGAGGCGCCGCCCGCGCCGAGGCTGCTGCGCTTCAACCGTCCGCTCGCCGAGGAGCTCGGGCTGGATGCGGACGCGCTCGACGGCGTCGAAGGCGCGGCGATCTTCAGCGGCGGGCGTCCGCCCGAGGGCGCCGAGCCTCTGGCGATGGCCTATGCCGGCCACCAGTTCGGCGGCTGGGTTCCGCAGCTCGGCGACGGGCGGGCGCTGCTGCTCGGCGAGGTGATCGACCGCAACGGCGAGCGGCGCGACATCCAGCTGAAGGGTTCGGGCCGCACGCCCTTCTCGCGGCGCGGCGACGGCAAGGCGGCGCTGGGGCCGGCGCTGCGCGAATATAGCGTCGCCGAAGCGATGCACGCGCTGGGGGTTCCGACGACGCGGGCGCTCGCAGTGGCGCTGACCGGCGGGCAGGTCTTCCGCGAGAGCGTTCTGCCCGGCGCGGTGGTGACGAGGGTCGCGCGGGGGCATGTGCGGGTCGGCACATTCCAGTATTTCTACGCGCGCGGCGACGTGGCGGCGCTGAAGGCGCTGGCCGACTATGTGATCGCGCGCAACCACCCCGAGGCGGCGGAGGCGGAGGACCGCGCGCTCGCGCTGCTTCAGGCGGTGGCGGCGCGCACAGCGGCTCTGGTGGCGCAGTGGATGGCGGTGGGGTTCATCCACGGCGTGATGAACACGGACAACCTCGCCGTCTCCGGCGAGACCATCGACTACGGGCCTTGCGCCTTCATGGACGCCTATCATCCCGACACGGTGTTCAGTTCGATCGACCATACGGGGCGCTACGCCTACGCCAACCAGCCGCGCATCGCGCAGTGGAACCTCGCCCAGCTCGGCCAGGCCCTGCTGCCGCTGATCGCGGGCGGCGACGAGGACGCGGCCCTGCCCCGCGCGCAGGCCGCCATCGACGCGATTCCGGAGCTTTACGCCGTCGAATGGCTGGGGCGGTTCCGCGCGAAGCTGGGGCTCGCGCGGGCCGAGGAGGGCGACGCGGCGCTTATCGCCGATCTGCTGGGTCGGATGACCGAGGGCCGGGCGGATTTCACCCTGACGTTCCGGGCGCTGAGCGCGCTCGGCGACACTCCGGGGCCGCAGGATGCGGCGGCGCGCGCGCTGTTCGACGACCCGGCCGCGCTCGACGACTGGCTCGGCGCGTGGCGCGCGCGGCTGACGCGGGGGGAGCGCCCGCTGGCTGCGCGGCAGGCGGCGATGCGGGCGGCCAACCCCGCGCTCATCCCGCGCAACCACCGCGTCGAGGACGCGCTGGCGGCGGCGCATGAGGGCGATCTGGGGCCGCTCGACGCGCTCTGCGCGGCGCTGGCGCGGCCCTACGACGAGCTTGCGGCGGAGCATGCGCATCTCGCCGCGCCGCCGCGCCCCGGGGAGGAAGTGACGGCGACGTTCTGCGGGACGTGAGGGGGCGTGAACGCGCTCCGCGTCGCTGTCGGCTGTGCGCGAAAGCGGACGGTCGTCGCTCGCCTCTTGGTCCATGCGACCAGCGCGGACCGCGCCCTCCCTTCCCCCAGTTAGGGCGCATTGCAACGCCGCAAGTAGCTGAACGCTGAAAGTATTTGGCGCCATAAACCGCTTAGCGCAGTCGTTCCGAAGCGCCCACCCGAGGGAGGGCGCGGTCCTCAGCGCTCATGCCGACCGGCGAAAACCCGCGCGCCCCGCCCCGTCCTCGCCTACAGCACGTAGCGCGACACGTCCGCCGACTGCGCCAAGGCCTTCACCCGGCTCTCGACGTAAGCGCGGTCGATCTCGACGGACACGCCGTTCATGTCGGGCGCCATGAAGGACAGCTCCTCGAACACCTTCTCCAGCACGGTGTGCAGCCGGCGCGCGCCGATGTTCTCGACCGAGCGGTTCACCTCCGCGGCGATCTCGGCGAGCGCCTTCACCCCGTCCTCGGTGAAGGCGACCGTCACTCCCTCCGTGCCCATCAGCGCCGCATACTGCTTGGTCAGCGCGTTGTCGGGCTCGGACAGGATCGCCACGAAATCCGCCTCGGTGAGCGCCTTGAGCTCGACTCGGATCGGCAGCCGGCCCTGAAGCTCGGGCAGCAGGTCGGAGGGTTTGGAGACGTGGAAGGCGCCTGACGCGATGAACAGGATATGGTCGGTCTTCACCGCCCCGTGCTTGGTGGCGACGGTTGTGCCCTCGATCAGCGGCAGCAGGTCGCGCTGCACGCCCTCGCGGCTGACATCGGCCCCGCGCGCGCCCTCGCGGGCGCAGACCTTGTCGATCTCGTCGAGGAACACGATCCCGTCGCTCTCGACGGCGGCGACGGCGTCGCGGGTGATCGCCTCCTGGTCGATCAGCTTGTCGGCCTCCTCGCCGAGCAGCGCTCGATGACTGTCGACGACTTTCATCCGCCGCCGCCGGGTCCGCCCCGAAAAGGCCTTGCCGAAGATATCGGCGATGTTGGTCATGCCCATGCCGCTCTGCGCGCCCGGCATGTCGAGCATGGCGAGCGGGTTGGAGGCGTCGGCCACGTCGAGGTCGATCTCGCGGTCGTCGAGCAGGCCGTCGCGCAGCTTGCGGCGGAAGCTCTCGCGGGTGGATTGCGAGGCGCCCTCGCCGACGAGCGCAGTGAGCACCCGCTCCTCGGCGGCGGCATGGGCCTGCTCGCGCACCGCCTCGCGCTTGGCGGCGCGCTGCATCACGATGGCGGCCTCGACCAGATCGCGCACGATCTGCTCGACGTCGCGCCCGACATAGCCGACTTCGGTGAACTTGGTCGCCTCGACCTTGAGGAAGGGCGCGTCGGCGAGCTTCGCCAATCGGCGACTGATCTCGGTCTTGCCGACCCCGGTCGGGCCGATCATCAGGATGTTCTTGGGGTAGACTTCGTCGCGGATTTCAGGGGCCAGGTTGCGCCGGCGCCAGCGGTTGCGCAGCGCGACGGCGACGGCGCGTTTGGCCTCGGCCTGCCCGATGATGAAGCGGTCGAGCTCGGCGACGATGGCGCGGGGGGTCAGGTCGGGCATCTCGCGCTCCGGTCTCAGGCGGGGAAGGTTTCGACGGTGAGGTTGCCGTTGGTGTAGACGCAGATCTCGGCGGCGATGGCCATCGCCTTGCGGGCGATCGCCTCGGCGTCCAGATCGCTGTCGTAAAGCGCCCGCGCCGCCGCCAGCGCGTAATTGCCGCCCGAGCCGATGGCCGCGATCCCGCCTTCGGGGGCCAGCACGTCGCCCGCGCCGGTGAGCACCAGCAGATCGGTCCCGTCGGTGACGATCAGCATCGCCTCGAGGTTGCGCAGATACTTGTCGGTGCGCCAGTCCTTGGCGAGTTCGACGCAGGCGCGCATCAACTGGCCGGGCGCGGCTTCGAGCTTCTTCTCCAGCCGCTCGAACAGGGTGAAGGCGTCGGCGGTGGAGCCGGCGAAGCCCGCGACAACGTCGAAGCCGCCGGGCTTGAGCCGGCGGACCTTGCGGGCTGAGGACTTGATCACGGTCTGGCCGAGGCTCACTTGTCCGTCGCCCGCGACGCAGACGTTGCCGTCCTTGGCCACGCCGATGATGGTGGTGCCGCGCCACCCCGGTCCGTTCGTCGTCATTCCGCCCGCCCCTCGTCGCTTTCGCGCCTCACATAAGGGGCGCGGCGCGGCTGCGCCAGCCGGGGCCCGAGGCGTCAGGCCGTCTCGGCGGCGCGGGCGAGGGCGGCGTCGATGGCGTCGAGCGTCGCCTCGTAAGGCAGCAGGATCGAGGCGTGGCGGTTCTTGAACTCGCGCGCGGGTTCGAGCACCGCGAGCCCGTCGAAAGGCGCGTCGGGGGCGGGACCCCCCTCCTTGAGCATGGCGCGCAGCGCGTCATGCGCCGCGGCGACGTCCGCTCTCGTGCGCCCCAGCGCCGCAGCCCCGAGCACCGAGGCCGAGGCCTGCCCCAGCGCGCAGGCCTTGACGTCCTGACCGAACGCCGCGATCCGGTCCCCGTCGAGCGTCACGTCGACCGTGACGGTCGAGCCGCAGAGCGGCGAGCGCCGCGTGCCCGACCCCTGGGCCGCAGCGAGGCGCTCGGCATGCGGGATGTCGGCGGCCAGCGCAAGAATGCGCTTGGAGTAGAGCTGGATCAGATCTTGCGTGTCGGTCATGGCGCGCCTCCGTTCGATCGGTTAGATAGCGCGGCGGCGCGGAAGGCGAAAGCCGCGCGGAAGACGAGGCGGGACATGGCCGATTTCGACCCCTCGACGCTGAAGCTGTCGCCCGACGGGCTGATCCCCGCCATCGCCCAGCAGCACGACACCGGAGAGGTGCTGATGCTCGCCTGGATGACGCCTGCGAGCATCGCGCGCACGCTGGCGGAGGGGCGGGTCGTCTACTGGTCGCGCTCGCGCGGCGCGTTCTGGCGCAAAGGCGACAGTTCGGGCCATGTCCAGCGTCTGGTGGAGATGCGGATCGACTGCGACCGCGATTGCCTGCTGCTGCGCGTCGATCAGACCGGCCCAGCCTGTCACACGGGGCGGCGCTCCTGCTTCCACACCGCCCTGCGCGACGGCTCGGAAGTCGCAATCGACGGCGGCGCGCCGCCGTCCTGATCCTGCGGCGCCGCGGGGCCGATCCGCCAGCGCAGCGTCAGGCTTTCGGCGAGGACGGGGTCGCGGAAGACGCAGAGCGCGGCGCCTGGGCGGTCGGCGAGAAGCCGGCCCAGCGTCGCCCGGCCCGGCGCGTCGAGATGGGCGTCGAGCCCGTCGATCAGCGCCAGCGCCTCGGGCGCGCGCGCCAGCCGCGCGAGCCCCACCCGCGCCCGCTCGCCTTCCGACAGGTTCCGCCCGCCTTCGGCGAGCGCGCCGTCGAGCCCGCCGAGCCGGTCGAGCGCGGGTCCGAGCCCGACGGCGCGCGCCAGCGCCTCCAGCGCCGCGTCGTCCGGCTTGGCGTCGGCGCCGAAGGCCAGCGCGCGCCGGAAACTCCCCGCGAGGATCGGCGTCTCCGCTCCGAGAAACAGGATCGCGCGGGCCCGGTCCGCCGAGGACAGCGCCATCGGGTCGGCCCCGCCCACCCGGACGCGCCCCTGAGCGGGCGCGGCGAGGCCTGCGGCCAGCCGCAGCAGCGCCGACTTGCCGGCCCCGGACGGGCCTGTCAGCGCGGCCTTGGCGCCGCGGCGGAGCTTGCCGTCGAAGCCGGCGAGAGGGCCGACGGCGACATCATCGAAGCGCAGCGCGGCGCAGCCCTCGCGCATCCGCTCGCAGCGGCGTCGGGGCGGCGCGCCGGCGAGCAGCGCGTCGAGCCGCGTCCGCGCCGCCTCGGCGGCGCAGCGCGCGTCCCAGGCCGCGGCCAGCGCGCGCGCGTGGCCGATCGCGAGCGCCAGCGCCGCCAGCGCGCCGGCGAGCTCCGCCGGAGCGGCGCCGGCGCGCCAGCAGGCCAGCGCCGCGCCCGCCGCCGCGGTCGCGCCCGCCAGATCGGGAATGGCGCGCAGCGCGGCGCGGCGGCGGGCGCGGCTCAGCGCAGCGCGGCGCAGGCCGTCGCCCTCGGCGGCGAGCGCCGCCGTCTCGCGCCCTGAGCGCCCCGCCAAGCGAAGGAGCGGCGCGAGCCGGACGCGTTCGGCCATCCGGGCGGCGAGGCGGGCGCGGCGACGGCGCAGCGCGCGATGCCTGCGCGCCAGACCCAGCCCGGCGAGCGCCGTCGCCGCCGCTCCCAGCGCGAGCGGCGCCGCAGCGCCCGCCGCCGCCGCCGGGCTGATCCAGATCAGCGCCGCCAGCGTCAGCGGCAGGGCCGCCCCGGCGGAGACGATCCGCGCGGCGCCCCGGCTCGCCCAGCCCGACAGGGCCGCGAGATCGCCGGTGAAGCGCAGCGCCAGCCCGCCCGCCCGCCGCGCCTCGAGCGCGGCGATCTCCATCGAGGATAATCGGGCGAACACCGCCCGGCGCACCGCGGCGGCGTAGCGCTGGCCGAGATCCTCCGCCGCCAGCCGCTCGGCCAGCCCGAGCGCGGCCAGCGCCGCCCCGGCCACCGCCAGCCCCGCCGCCGCAGGGGCGGGGTCGAGCCCGTCATGCCAGCGCAGGAACAGGCTGCGCGTGGCGAAGGCGAGCCCCGCCGCCGCCGCCGCCTGCCCGACGCCGAGCAGCGCGACGCGGACGAAGCGCCGCCCCCGCCCTTCGGCGAAGAGGCCCGGGGCGCGCGCGCCGGCGCGCGCTTCGGACGCGCCGCTCACGCCGCCGCCGCGCGCGGCGCCTCCAGCCGATGCAGCAGCGCGATCGCCTCCGCCGGGTCGCGCAGCGCCTCGCGCGAGAGGATCGGCAGGCCGGTCGCCGCCTCGGCCTCGGCCACGAGCAGCGGCGCGCGCGCGATCAGCCCGGTGAGCGCGACCGGGACGATCTCGCGCCGCGCCAGCGCCGCGACGCCGCCGACCGCCGCCAGCGCGTCGGGCGCGGCGAACAGAACCCCCGCGAAGGCGCTCCGCGTCGCCGGATCGGCGAGCAGCGCGTCGGTTTCGGTCTGAAGCACGCCGTCGGCGACCTCCACCACCGCGACGTCGGCGCCGGCGCGCGCGGCTTCGGCCATCAGCGCGTCGATGGCGGCGGCGATGCGGGCGTGCGGGGCGCCGTAGGTCGAGGCCATGCCCGCATCGGTGAAGTCGAGCGCGACATGCGCGCCGGCGTCGCGATAGGCGTTGACGTCGCCGAAAGCGCCGGTGCCGGTCGCCTTGATCGCAGCGACCCGCCGACCGGCCCGCGCCAGCCCATGCGCGAGGCTCGCCGTCGCCGCCGTCTTGCCGGAGTTCATCGAGGCGCCGACGACGCAGATAGCCGTCAGCCCGGCGGGCCGGGCCGCCGGGGCGATCGCGTATCTGGCGAGGTTCAGCGCGACGCCATGGCGGTCGGCCAGCAGGCCGAGCGGGATCGCCCGGGTCGGGGCCGACATCCGGCCATGCGCCGCCCGCATCCGCCCCAGCACGCCGCCGCCGGCGAGCATGTCGGCGCCGTCTGGATCGAGTTCGGCGACGCCCTCGAACTGGTCGGCGGCGTAGCGCGCCCCGCAGGCGAGAACCACGAGATCGCCGGGGTAGAGCTCGGAGGGCCGCCCCTCGGAGAGCTGGACGTTCTTGTGCGAGCCGATCCTCTCGATCCGGGCGAGGACGAGGTCGCCGGGGCGCGCTGCGCCGAGGTCGCGGATCAGGCCGGCGGCGTCGCCGCGATGGACCCGGCGCGTGGTGAAGGCCCATTTGGCCTGCGGGGCGAGCTGGAAGGCGAAGGGGGCGTGAACGGTCATCGGAGGTCTCCTGTCCGAAAGTCAGGGATGGGGGGCGAAGGCGAGGTCGAGGAGGCCGGCCTGCGCGCAGGCGGCGAAGTCGTGGCCGCAGCCGGGCAGCAGATCGAGCGTGAGGCGCGGCTCGGCCAGGCCGCGCCGCGCGGCTTCGGCGCGCAGCGCCTCGGTCCAGGCGCGGGCGCGCGCGGCGCGGTCGGGGCCCTGGGCGGCGTCGAGCGCGGGGGTCGAGCGGGTCGCCGCATCGGGCTGGTCGTCCCCGGCCCCGACCGAGACCGCGATCTCGAGCCCGAGGAAGCGGTCGAGCCCGGCCTCGAGCCGCGCGCCCCACGCGCCGCCGAGGCCGTAGGGGAAGGCGGTCGCCGCGTCGGGCGTCGTCCACCAGCCGGCTGCGCAGACCGACAGGCGGCGCAGCCGGTGCGGATAGAGCATCGCGAAGCGGTGGCCGAACTGCGCGCCGCCCGAGAATCCGGCGAGATCGACCGGGCCGGCGCCGATCAGCCCTTCGCCCTCCAGATCGGCCAGCAGCGCCAGCAGCGCGAGATCGGCGCGGCGGGGCGCGACGGCGCGCTGATAGCCGGTCCAGCGACGCTCGTCGAAAAGCGGCGCGACCACGATGCGGCCTTCGGCGGCGGCACGCGCCGCGTAGGCCTCTGCCTGCTCGCGCGCGCCCCGGCCGATGCCGTGGACGGCGACCAGCGGTCGGGCGCCGGGCGCTGGATCGGCGGGCAGGGCCAGCCAGCAGTCGAGCGCGCGGGAGCCGCGGCCGGGGCGATGGACGAGCGCGCAGGCCGGGCCGGCGGGCGTCGTCGCGATGGGGGTCCGGATGGTCATTTTCCTGCGTTTCCTCCCGCGGCCCGCGGCTCAGAACCTGACCCAGGCTTCCTCGACGCCGTTCTCGGCGTGAACCTTGCGGAACGCGACGGGGCCTTCGTCGGGCGCGTACCAGGTGGTGCGGGTGCGCTTGCCGTCGGAGCATTCGACGACATGGGCCGGCGTCTTCGCGCCGCGTTCGCGGATGACGGCCTCGGCGCCGACGACGCGGCAGACGGTGTCGCGCGTGTAGGTCTTGCCGGTGTGCGAGACGGCCTTGCGGGTCCAGCGGCCCTCGGCGCCGGGCTTCAGCGGCCAGATCGACCTGGCGGAGCGCACCTCAGCGCGGCCGGTGGCCCAGGTGGCGCCGCCGTCGCAGTTGGCCCAGCTGTCGGAGGGGGCGAACCAGTCGCCGGAGCGGGTCCAGACGCAACCATCGCTCTGGCGCACCCGCACGCCCTGTCCGTAGCGCCTTGCGTCGAAGCGCAGCGTCGCCCCGGTGCGCAGGTCCTTGGCGCTGAAGCTCGCGGCGAGCGGCGTTCCGGGCCGGCCGAGCGGGCGCAGCGGCGCGGCGAGGCGTTCGGTCTGCGGATGCGCGCCGTCGCCGATCAGGGTGAAGCCGGCGACGCGCAGGCCCTCCATCGGCGCGCAGGCGCCGAGCGCGAGCAGGGCGAACGGCGCGAGGCGGCGCAAGTCGAAGCGGGGGCGGGCGGTGGGGGACGATGCGGGTCTGGGCGCGGCGGTCATGGTCGTTTCTCCTGAAGCGGTGCGCTGTTCGGCGCGTGCGGCAGGGAAACGGGCGCGGACCCGACTTATTCCGACTTCGGGAGAGGTTTTTTCGCTCGCCCTCGCCAGAGCGGTCAGATCTGCGGGGCCGCTCCGAGCGCGCGGCGCAGCGCGGCGGGCAGCGCGTCCGGCAGGTCGTCGGCGGTCAGGCCTGGGCCGAACAGGCGCGCCGCCTCGACATGCAGCCAGCAGGCCGAGGCGGCGGCGTCGAGCGGCGCGGCGCCGCGCGCCATGAGGCCTGCGATCAGCCCGGTCAGCACGTCGCCGGCGCCGGCGGTGGCCAGCCAAGGCGCCTCGCGCCCGTAGCAGGCCGGGTGCAGCCGCGTCCGTCCGTCGGGCGCGGCGATCACGGTGGTCCGGCCCTTGAGCAGCACGGTCGCCTGAGCCCGCGCCGCCGCCGCGCGCGCCGCCTCGACCCGCCCGAACGCCGCCGATCCTTCTGCGAGGCGCGCCGCGAGGTCGGGAAACAGCCGCGCGAACTCTCCGCCGTGAGGGGTGAGGATCGCCGCGCGGCCCGCGCAGGCGGCGAAAAGGGGCGCGGGATCTTCGGCGAAGGCGGTCAGCGCGTCCGCGTCGAGCGCCGCCGCGCGCCCCGAGTCCAGCGCAGTCAGGGCCAGCGCCCGCGCGCGCGCGCCGCCGTCGCGGCCGAGACCGAGGCCGGGGCCGAGCGCGACGCAGGTGAAGCGCCGGTCCCCGAGCAGCGCGGCCAGCGCCTCCGGCGCGTCGAGCGGGCGCAGCATCACGGCGTCGAGGCGCGCGGCGTTCTCGATCAGCGCGGCGGCGGGAACGGCGAGGGTGACGAGCCCCGCACCCGCCCGCAGCGCCGCGCGCGCAGCCAGACGCGCGGCGCCGCCGCGCCCCACTCCGCCGCCGAGAACGAGGGCATGGCCGTGGTCGTATTTGTGCCCTCCGCCCTGCTTGGCGAGCAGCGCCGGATCGGGCTCGGCGAGGGCCAGAACGTCGTCGGCGTCGGCTAGCCCGATGTCGGCGACCACCAGCCGCCCGCACAGATCGGGCCCCGCGCCGAGATAATGCCCCGGCTTGGCGCGGTGGAACGTCACGGTCAGCTCCGCCGGGGCCGGCGCGCCGAAATCCCGCCCGGTGTTCAGGCACAGACCCGACGGCGCGTCGGCCGCCGCGACCCGCCCGGAGGCGGCGACCGCGCGCCAGGCTTCGGCGATCCCGGGCGCGAGCGGGCGGGCGAGACCGGCGCCGAACAGCGCGTCGACGATCAGCCCGAAGCGCTGCGGCGGCCCGTCAGCGGCGAAGGGGCGCAGCGGACCGGTCTCGCGCCAGCGCCGCGCCATCTCGGCCGCGTTGGCGGGCGCGCGCGCCGGATCGCCCAGCGCGAAGCAGGCGACCTCCCATCCCATCTGCGCCAGATGGCGCGCCGCGACATAGCCGTCGCCGCCATTCGCGCCCGGCCCGCAGAACACCGCGGCCCGCCCCCGCGTCGCGAATCCCATCGCGTCCGCCTCCCGCGCCAGCGCCGCCCCCGCCCGCTCCATCAGTTTGAGCGCAAGTCGCGGGTCGGCCGCGATGGCGGATGTTTCGAGCGCGCGCAGAGCGTCGGGGGCGATCAGAAGGGTCGGCATGCGAGGGTCTTGCGCTCCGGCTTCGCCTAAGGAATGGTCATCTTGCCCAAAAAATGGGCGTGGAGAAGGGAATCAGCGCGCCACTCCCATCCGACCAAAGCTTAACGGATTGAATTCCCCTCGGGGGGGTGATTGGCATGGCGCGTGCAAGCCGCCTTGCGCCGGTCGCCCGACCGGCCGGAAATCCAGCGGAGCGTTCGACATGAAGAAGATTGAGGCGGTGATCAAGCCGTTCAAGCTCGACGAGGTGAAGGAGGCGCTGCAGGAGATCGGGATTCAGGGTCTGAGCGTGCTGGAGGCCAAGGGCTTCGGGCGCCAGAAGGGCCACACCGAACTCTATCGCGGCGCCGAATACGTCGTCGATTTCCTGCCCAAGGTGAAGATCGAACTGGTCGTGCCCGACGACCAGTGCGAACAGGCGATCGACGCGATCGTCGCTGCGGCGCGCACCGGCAAGATCGGCGACGGAAAGATCTTCGTCACCACGGTCGAGCAGGCCGTCCGCATCCGCACCGGCGAGGAAGGCGTGGACGCGCTCTGACCCGCGCCGCCGCCGCTCCGCCAAGACCAATTCGCAACCGGGCCACTCCGACGAGAGGACAGAGATGAGCAAAGCCGAAAAGATCGTGAAGATGATCAAGGACGAGGATGTCGCCTATGTCGATATCCGCTTCACGGACCCGCGGGGCAAGCTGCAGCATGTGACCGTGCTCGAAGATCAGGTCGACGAGGACTTCCTGGCGGAAGGCTTCATGTTCGACGGCTCGTCGATCGCCGGCTGGAAGTCGATCGACCAGTCGGACATGAAGCTGGTGCCCGATTGCGACACCGCCTACATGGACCCGTTCTTCGCGGAGAAGACCCTCTGCCTGCATTGCGACGTCGTCGAGCCCGACACGGGCGAGCCCTATGAGCGCGACCCGCGCGGCACCGCCAAGAAGGCGGAAGCCTATCTGAAGTCCTCGGGCATCGGCGACGTGTCCTATTGGGGCCCGGAAGCCGAATTCTTCGTGTTCGACGACGTGCGTTTCCAGGTCGCGATCAACAAGGTCTCCTATGAAGTCGACGCCGTGGACGCGTCGTGGAACTCCGACCGTGAATACGAGATGGGCAACACCGGCATGCGGCCCGGCGTGAAGGGCGGCTACTTCCCGGTTCCCCCGATCGACCATGCGCAGGATCTGCGTTCCGAGATGCTCTCGACGATGAAGCAGATCGGCATGAAGGTCGACAAGCATCACCACGAAGTCGCCTCGTGCCAGCACGAACTCGGGCTGATCTTCGGCACGCTGACCGCGCAGGCCGACGCACTCCAGAAGTACAAGTACGTCATCCACAATGTGGCGCAGGCCTACGGCAAGTCGGCGACCTTCATGCCCAAGCCGATCGCCGGCGACAACGGCACCGGCATGCATGTCAACATGTCGATCTGGAAGGACGGCAAGCCGCTCTTCGCCGGCGATCAGTACGCCGATCTGTCGGAAGACGCGCTGTACTACATCGGGGGGGTGCTCAAGCACGCCAAGGCGCTGAACGCCATCACCAACCCCGGCACCAACAGCTACAAGCGGCTGATCCCGGGCTTCGAGGCGCCGGTGCTGCTGGCCT